>JAOPZU010000239.1 GCA_025963955.1 Solirubrobacterales bacterium | reverse complement strand
CGAGAAGCTCATCCGCGCTGCGACGCTCATGCCGGCGCTCCTGCGGCGCTGCTGGGACCCGGCGTGGCGGGCGGCTCGCGCGCGGCGGGCGGTCCTCCCGGCGGTCGGGAGCGATCCGCTGCTGCTCGCCGCGTCCTGGGGCGTCGCGGCCCCGCCCAACACGGTCGCGGCGGCGACGGCGGTCATCGCCACGAGCGGGCCCGGAGACGGGGACGTCAGGCCACGGGCCGCCTGAGGGCGGCCGCGACGGCCGCCCACGCCTCGAGGTCCGGCTCCTCACCGATCAGCGCGACGCGGTCGGCGACGCCGCCCACCCGGGTGCGGATCTCGGCGGCCGCGACCACCGGGTCGCGCACCCGGACCGCGAACAGCGCGAGCACGTCGTCGTCGACGAGCGCCGGCATCGCGTCCCAGCCGCCGCTGCGCGAGAGCGCGTGCAGCCGCTCGTGGAGCGCGCCGAGGTCGTGGAGGTCCAGGACCTGCCGGTAGCCCGGTGTCGACGCGTAGAACGCCACGCGGCGCCGGGCCGCCGCCCACTCCGCCTCGCTCGTGGCGACGAACATCCCGGCGGTGATCTCGAAGGACCCGCGCGGGCGGTCCGCGCGCTCGAGGCCGCGCTCGAGGGCCGGCAGCGTGATGGCACGCAGGCCCTCGGCGGTCTGCAGCCCGTGCCCGAGCAGGCCGTCGGCGACCTCGCCGGCGACCTCCAACATGCGTTCGCGCACCGCCGCCAGCAGGACGGGCGGGCGGCCGTGGGGCTGCGGGGCCGGCCGGAAGTTCGGCGGCATGAGCGTGTGGGTCCAGAACTCGCCCGTGAAGTCCAGCGGCGTGCCGTGCTCCCAGCAGTCGAAGATCGCCCGCAGCGCGAGGACGTGCTCGCGCATCCGGGCCGCCGGCCGCTCCCACGCGGCGCCGTACCGGCGCTCGACGTGCGCCCGGACCTGCGACCCGAGCCCGAGGGCGAAGCGCCCGCCGCTGAGCGCCTGCAGGTCCCACGCCGTGTAGGCCACGTCCATCGGCGTGCGCGGCAGCGCCAGCGCCACCGAGGTGGCGACCCGGGTCCGGGACGTCGCCCCGGCCACCTGGCCGGCCGCGAGGAACGGGCTGCCCGTCGATTCCGTCACCGCCACGCCGTCGAAGCCGAGCGCCTCTGCGCGGGCGGCGGCGCCCGCCACGTCGGCCAGCGGGAGCGCCCGCAGGGTCAGGTCGACGCGCACGCGGGCAGCATGTCAGGCGCGGACGGGGCCCGTCCGCGCCTGCGGGCTACAGCGGCTGCCGGATCACCGGGTGCTTCGCCGCACCGGCCTCGTCGAGACGGCGGACGGGCGTGGTGTACGGCGCGTTCTGGGCGATGGCCGGATCGACCTTCGCCTCCTTCAGGATCGCGGCGATCGCGGCGGCGAAGGCGTCGAGCGTCTCCTTCGTCTCGGTCTCGGTCGGCTCGATGAGGAACGCCTCGTCGACCAGCAGCGGGAAGTAGACCGTCGGCGGATGGAAGCCGTGGTCCAGCAGGCGCTTGGCCAGGTCGAGGGTCCGGATGCCGAGGTCCTTCTTCATCGGCGCCCCCGACAGCACGAACTCGTGCATGCAGAGATCGCCGAACGCCAGCGGCAGGGCCTCCCCCACCCCGTCCTGCCGCAACTTCGCCAGCAGGTAGTTCGCGTTGAGGACGGCCGTTTCGGAGGCGTCCTTCAGGCCCTCCGCGCCGAGCGAGCAGATGTACGCGTAGGAGCGCACGAAGACGCCGTAGTTGCCCTGGAAGCCGCGCAGGCGCCCGACCGACTTGGAGCCGGGGCGGCCCTCGGCGGGGTCGTGCTCGAGCGTGAAGGAGCCGTCGTCCTGCTTCTCGATCACCGGCACCGTCAGGTAGGGCGCGATCCGGTCGGAGACCGCGATCGGCCCGGAGCCCGGTCCGCCGCCGCCGTGCGGCTGCGTGAACGACTTGTGGAGGTTGTAGTGGACGATGTCGAAGCCCATGTCGCCCGGCCGCGAGATGCCCATGACCGCGTTCAGGTTCGCGCCGTCGTAGTAGAGCGTCGCCCCGACCTCGTGGACGATGTGCGCGATCTCCTCGATGTTCGGGTCGAAGACCCCGAGGGTGTTCGGGTTGGTCAGCATGAGACAGGCCACGTCGGTGGTCGCCTTCGCCCTGAGGTCCTCGATGTCGACGCCGCCGTCGGCGTTCGTGCCGACCTTCACGACCTCGTAGCCGGCCATCGTGACCGTTGCCGGGTTCGTGCCGTGGGCCGTGTCCGGGGTGAGGACCTTCTTGCGGGTCTCGCCGCGGTCCTCGTGGTAGGCGCGGGTCAGCAGGACGCCGAGCAGCTCGCCGTGGGAGCCCGCCGACGGCTGCAGCGCGACGTGCGGCAGGCCGGCCACCTCGCCGAGGTGACGCTCGAGGTTGTACATCAGCTCGAGGGCGCCCTGAGCGCGCTTCGGGGTCTGCAGCGGGTGCAGCCGCGAGTGCCCGGGCAGCGCCGCCACCCGCTCGTGCAGGCGCGGGTTGTGCTTCATCGTGCAGGACCCGAGCGGGTAGAAGCCCGAGTCCAGGTCGAAGTTGCGCTTGCTCAGGTTGACGTAGTGGCGCACGAGCTCGGGCTCGGAGACCTCCGGCAGGCGCGCCGGCTCCTTGCGCCGGTAGGCGTCCGGCAGCAGGATGGCGGGATCGCACTCCGGCACGTCGAGCTTCGGGCAGCTGAAGGCGCGCCGGCCCGGCGAGCCCTTCTCGAAGATCGTCTTGACCTCCGAGCGCTGCATCGGGGTGCCCGACGTCGCGCCGGCGGGGATCGAGGCGGTATGGCGCTCGGGATGGGCCTCGATGCCCGGGTCGCCGTGGAGGGTGTTGTCGTCGAGCACGGTCATGCCGCCGCCCCCGCGGTCGTGCCGACCGATCGTTCCGCCGCGACCGCGTCGGAGAGCACGCGCACGAGCGTGTCGATGTCCTTGCGCGAGCGCTGCTCGGTCAGCGCGACGAGCAGGCCGCCGCGGTGCGCGGGGTCGCCGGTCAGGGCCTCCAGATCGGCGCCCGGGTGGACGCCGGCGTCCTGGCAGCGGTCGATGACCGCGGCGACGGAGGGCACGTCGAGCGTGAGCGCGAACTCGCGCACGACGGGCTGCTCGTGGAGCTTGGTGACGCCCTCGATGCCGGCCAGGGCCTCGCGGGTGTAGTGCGTGCGCTGCAGCAGCAGCTCGCCGAGCTCCTGGAAGCCCCGCTTGCCGAGCCAGGCCAGGTAGACGACGCCGCCGAGCGCGTTGAGCGCCTGCGCGGTGCAGATGTTGGACGTCGCCTTCTCCCGGCGGATGTGCTGCTCGCGGGTCTGCAGCGTCAGCACGAAGCCGCGGCGCCCGTCGACGTCCTTGGTCTCCCCGGCGATGCGGCCAGGCATCCGGCGCAGGTAGGCCTCGGTGGCGGCGAAGAAGCCGAAGGACGGGCCGCCGAAGTCCAGGCGGTTGCCGAGGGCCTGGCCCTCGCCGACGGCGACGTCGACCCCGCACTCCCCGGGGGGCGCCAGCACGCCGAGGGTGATCGGGTCGACCTGCGCCACGACGACGGCCGGGGAGTTCTTGGCGGCCGCGGACAACGCGCTGGCGTCCTCGACCGCGCCGAGCACGTTCGGCTGCGCGAAGAAGACCGCGCTCGTGTCGCCGTCGATCGCGGCGGCCCACGCGTCCGGGTCGGTCACGCCGTCCTTCAACGGGACGGTGACGATCTCGATGCCGTAGCCGTGCGCGTAGGTGCGCAGCGTCTGCAGCGAGTGCGGGTGCAGTCCGGCGGAGACGACGTACTTCGACTTGCCGTTGGCGAGCTTGGCGAGGTAGCCCGCGGCCGCGACGGCGCTGGGGCCCTCGTAGACGGACGCGTTGGAGACCGGGAGCCCGGTCAGCTCGCTGATCGTCGTCTGGTACTCGAACATCACCTGCAGCCCGCCCTGGGAGATCTCGGGCTGGTAGGGCGTGTACGGCGTCAGGAACTCCGAGCGCGACATGAGCATGTCGATGACCGCCGGGACGTAGTGGTCGTACATGCCGGCGCCGAGGAAGGTGATCTCGTCCTCGGCGCTCGTGTTCTTCGCGGCGAGCTCGCGCAGGTGCGCGTAGACGTCCTGCTCCGGCAGGCCCTCGGGGATGTCGAGCGCCTCGCGCAGGCGGACGCCCGCGGGGATCTGCCGGTCGAAGATCTCCTCGAGGGAGTCCACCCCGATCGCCTCGAGCATCTCGCGCAGGTCCGCATCCGTCGTGGTGGTGTAGCGACTCATCTAGGAGAGCGTTCCCTGGTAGGTGGCACTGTCGAGGAGTACGCCCGTCTGCGACGAATCGCTCAGACGGACCTTCACCATCCATCCGGCCCCGTAGGAGTCGTTGTTGATGGCCTCCGGGTCCTCGCCGAGGGCCTCGTTGACCTCGACGATCTCGCCGGACAGCGGGGCGATCACGTCCGAGACCGCCTTGACGGACTCGACCTCGGCGTAGGGCTCGTCCTTGGTCACCTGCGTGCCGACGGCCGGCGGGTCGAAGAAGACGACCTCGCCGAGGGCGTCCTGGGCGAACCAGGTGATGCCGAAGGTCGCGACGTCGCCGTCGATCGCGGCCCAGTCGTGGTCCGGGTGGTACAGCAGGTGCTCGGGGTAGCTGGCATCGGCCATGGCGGGTCTTCTCCTCCGGGGGAACTGGGGCTAGCGCTGGTACAGCGGCTTCGTGGCGACGACGGCGTCGCGGAGCTTCCCGCGCACGTCGATCTGCAGGGGGGTGCCGACCTCGGCCGCGGCGGCCGGGACGTAGGCCATCCCGATGCCGACGCCGAGGCTCGGGGAGAGCGTCCCGCTCGTCACCTCGCCGCCACCGACGACGGGGTTGCCCTGGCGGGCGATCCCGGGGCCGGAGATCGTGAAGGGGACGAGCTTCTCGGACGGGCCGGCGGTGCGGACGGCGCGGACGGCCTCGGACCCGACGAAGCCGGTGTCCTCCTTGCAAGCCCAGCCGAGGCCGGCCTCGATGGGCCCGCGCGTCTCCATCAGGTCGTTGCCGTAGAGGTGGTAGCAGACCTCCAGGCGCAGGGTGTCGCGCGCCGCCAGGCCGATGGGCTGCGCTCCGCGGCGCAGCAGCGCCTCCCAGACGACGGGTGCGTGCTCGGCGTACATGATGAGCTCGACGCCGTCCTCGCCGGTGTAGCCCGTGCCGGCGACGAGCATGTCCAGGCCGTCGATCCGGCGGCGCCCGGTGCGGAACTTGCCGGGCAGCGGCTGGTCGGAGAGCGCCTGGACCACTTCCCGCGCGAGCGGGCCCTGCACCGCGAGCATCGCGGAGGCCTCGGCGGAGTCCACTACGGTGCAGTCGAAGGACTCCGCCTGCCGGCGGAACCAGGCGAGGTCCTTGCCGTGGTTGGAGGCGTTGGTGACGGTGAGGTAGCGGTCCTCACCCGTGCGGTAGGTGAAGAGGTCGTCGATGACGCCGCCGTCCTCGCGGCAGAGCACGCTGTACTGGGCACCGCCCACCGCGAGCTTGTCCAGGTCGTTGGACAGCAGGTGCTGCAGGAACGCCTGGGCACCGGGCCCGAAGGTCTCGATCTCCCCCATGTGCGAGACGTCGAAGACACCGACGCTGGAGCGCACCGCGAGGTGCTCCTCCTTGATCCCGGCGTACTGCACCGGCATCTCCCAGCCCGCGAAGTCGACGATCTTGCCGCCCGCGGCGACGTGCGCGTCGTAGAGCGGGGTGCGCCGGAGGGAAGAGGACTCGGTGGTCGCCAAGGTCCGGGCAACTTAGCAGCGGGGCCGGGCGGGCCCCGGGGGCCTAGCCCTCGATCGCCCGCAGCAGCCGGAGGGCCGTCTCGACCTCGTAGCGACGCTCGGAGAGCGGGTGGCCGAGCAGCCGCTCGGCCTGGCGCACCCGGTAGCTGACGGTGTTCTGGTGGATGCCCAGGCGCTTGGCGGCGACGGTGCCCCGGCCGCTCTCCTCCAGCAGGACCGTCACGGTCGCCCGCACGCGGCTCGTGGCGTCGTCCGACGCGGCCAGCGCACCGAGCTCCTGCGCGACGAAGCGCCGGGCCCGCGGCAGGTCGGCGGCCAGCAGGGAGGCGACAACCACGCGGTCGTAGCGGACCAGGTGGCCCTGCTGGCGCCCGCCGATCCGCAGCAGCTCCTTGACGTGCAGCGCCTCCTCGTGGGAGGTCGTGAAGCCCTCGCGGCCCAGGCCGGCCGTCCCGGCGGTGACGATGATGTCGTCCAGGAGCGTGCGGTCGGCGCCCGCGGAGGCGACGAGTTCCTCCGACGGACAGGCGCCCTCGAAGGTGCACCACATCCACAGCAGCGTCCGGCCGTCCGGGACGAGCAGCGTCCGCCGGGCGCCCAGGCGGGTCGCCAGGGCCTTGCCCTGGGTCTCCAGCCGGGCGACGACGTCCTCGGCGTCGTCCGCCGCACGCGTCGTCAGGACGAACGCGACGTGCTCGGCGCGCAGGTCGTAGCCGAGGCGGGCGGCGACGACGTCGAGGTCCAGCGGCTCGCCGGCCAGGACCTGCTCCACGGTCTCGTGGCGCAGGGCGGCGGCGCTGCGGGCCCACTGCTCGCGCTGCTGCGCGTACTCCTCGGTGACCTCCTCGCTGACCGTGTCGACGTAGTCGAAGACGAAGGACATCGAGTGGTCGACGGCTTCCATCAGGAGTTCGGGGTCGTCGATGCGCTTGATGATCTCCCGGCGCCACAGGGTCCAGGTCCACATCGTCCCGAGGCGGTAGGCCCGCAGCAGGCTGGCCAGCGGCGTGCCACGGTGGACCATGGTCGCGGCGTACCGGATGGCCCCGGGCGGGGCCACGGTCTCCCCCGCGTCCTGCCCCTCGGCGAGCATGTCGAAGATGCGCTCGAGGTTGTCGTAGGTGCTCTGGTGCAGGCCCTCCGCGAGCTCCTCGTCGACGTCGAGCTCCGGCATCGAGTCCTGGATGTACTGCACGCATTCGGCGACCATCTCGTCCAGGGACGGGCGCAGCTCGATCGCCGTCTGCCGGCGCAGGCGGTCGTGCCAGTCCTGGTCCTGGGCCGCGGTCCGCTTCAACGCCATGCGCGAGCTCATCCGGCGAGCGTAACCACCTGCGCCGGATGCGTCGCGACCGCGCGCCTCAGCGCGCCCGCACCACGAAGCTCACGCGCGAGCGGGCGATGACCCCGTGCTCGTGGACGACCTCGGCCACGAGGACGTAGGTGCCGGGCCGCAGCCGGGCGCGGCGGGCGGCGGACAGCCGGATGCGGAGGATGCCCGTCCCGTGCCTCAGCGTGCGCGCCGCGGGGCCGGTCGCGACGGTGACCGTGCGCCCCTGGCCCACGCGGCGCATCAGCCGCAGCCGCACGCCGTTGAGTGCCCGGTCGCTGCCCGTGAGCTTCACGCGGACCCGCAGGCCGGCACCCGCCAGGCGCCGGCGCAGCTGTGCCACGGTCCGTGGGCGGTCCAGGCGCGCGCTGACACGGAGCTTCCGCGCGGTTCCCGTCGAGCCGGCGTCGCCCGGCCTGATCGGCCCGGGCATCGTCGTCGCGCCGCCGTCCGGGCGGTTGTAGACGTCGGCGCCGAACGGCACGAGGCCGCCCATGTTCGCGTAGCCGAGGTACTCGTCGATCCCGTAGAGCTGCTCCAGGCTCTTCAGCAGCGAGTAGTGGTTGTAGGGCACGTCGCTGACGCTGCCGGGCTGGATGTACGGCGAGAGCGCGACGGCACCCGTCCGCCCACCGCCCGGCCCGCTGATCCCGGGGGCGGGCGTGTTGAGCCCGGCGGGCTCCATGCAGCAGGAGATCGAGTCGCTGATCCCTGACTCGTCGAAGGTGACGAGCAGCAGGCCGTCCTTCCGGAAGGCGGGCGACCGCATGATCTCCGGGACCCACCGCGCCAGGAAGGCGTCGGCCGCGATCAGGTCCCCCTCCTTGGTTCCCTTGGTGTTGACCCCGGCGCACGGCGTGGCGTCGTGGCCGTCGTCGCACAGGTTCGGCGTGATCCACGAGAAGTTCGGGGTGCTGGCGACGGACTTCAGGTCGTCCGCGAGCGGCGGCAGCGCGCCGACGTGGGCGGCGCAGCGGCCGGGGACGTCGAGGATCGAGTGGAAGTAGACGAACGGGTTGTGGCGCGCGGCGTACTGGTCGGCGGCGGCCGCCGACTGCGTCCGGTCCGGGCGGTTGAGCGTGGGGTTTCCGCAGGTGGCGGGCTCGCGCGCCGGGTCGTTGCCGATGTCCTGCATGTAGCCCTTCCAGGTCAGGCCCTTGGCCTCGAGCTGGTCCACGAGCGTCCTGGCCTTCGGCGGGTAGACGCAGCCCGTGCCGAGGACCTGGCCGTCCGTTCCCATGATCCCCGGCAGCACGTCGACGTAGAGCGGGCAGTCCGCCTGCGTCAGCGGGTTCGGTGCCTGCCCGCTGATCTGCGAGATGTAGTTGTCGAGCGACGCGTGCCCGGTGCCGTGGTACTGGCGCAGCACCTGCCCGGCCGCCGGGAGCGTCTTCCAGAGGTACTGGTTGGCGACGTTGTCGACGAAGGCCTGGTCGTAGCTCTTGTTCTCGAGCTGGATGATCCACACGTGCTTGATCGGCGGGGGCGCCGCCTGGGCGCCGGGCGCGGCGAGGGCGGCGGTGAGCCCGCAGGCGACCAGCAGGAGCGAGGCGAGACGGCGCATCCCGGGATTCACGCACACTCGGCCTCCCGGCGAGGCCACCGCGCGGTGAACGCGGCGGCAGCTGGCGCGGCGCTACTCGACGGTGACGCTCTTGGCGAGGTTCCGCGGCTGGTCCACGTCCCGCCCGAGCACGAGCGCCGCGTGGTAGGCCAGCAGCTGCAGCGGGATGCCGAGCAGGATGGGGTCGAGCTCCGGCTCGTTCTTGGGGACCAGCAGCGTGTCGTCCGCCAGGCCCGCGAAGGCGCGGTGCCCGACGGCGACGACCGGGCCGCCGCGCGCCTTGATCTGCTCCATCGCCGAGCGGTTCTTGTCCACGAGGTGGTCGTCGGGCGCGACGACGATCGTCGGCAGCTCGGGCGTGATGAGCGCCAGCGGACCGTGCTTCAGCTCGGAGGCCGGGTAGGCCTCGGCGTGCACGTAGGAGACCTCCTTCAACTTCTGGGCTCCCTCCAGCGCGACGGGGTAGCCGCCGACGCGGCCGATGAAGAAGGCCGAGGAGGCCGCGGAGAAGCGCTGCGCGACCTGCGCGACGTGGTCCTCGGTCTCCATGATCTGCGCGAGCTGCTCGGGCAGGCGCTCCAGGCCCCCGATCAGGCGCTCGCCGTCGGCGGGGCTCAGGTCCCGGACGCGGCCGATGTGCAGCGCGATCAGGGCGAAGGCGACGGCCGTCGAGGTGAAGGCCTTGGTGGAGGCGACGGAGACCTCGGGCCCGGCGTGGATGTACACGCCGCCCTCGCAGGCGCGGGCGATCGAGGAGCCGACGACGTTGACGACGCCCAGCACGCGGCCGCCCTTGCGCTGGACCTCCTGCACGGCGGCCAGCGTGTCGAACGTCTCGCCGGACTGCGACACCGCGAGGTAGAGCGTGTCCGGGTCGATCACCGGGTTGCGGTAGCGGAACTCGGACGCCGGCTCGGCGTCGGCGGGCAGGCGCGCGAGCGACTCGATGAGGTCGGCGCCGACGATGCCGGAGTAGTAGGCCGAGCCGCAGCCGAGGATCTTCACCCGGCGGATGCCGCGCAGCTCGCGGGCGCTCAGCTCGATCCCACCGAGGTGGGCGGTCGAGAAGCGCTGGTCCAGGCGGCCGCGCAGCGTGCCCGCCACGGCGCTCGGCTGGTCGGCGATCTCCTTGCGCAGGTAGTGGTCGTAGCCCCCCTTGTCGTAGGAGCTCACGTCGGCGTCGAGCTCGAGCGTCTCCTTCGTCGTCGGGCGGCGATCCATCATCTGCGTCGTGAAGCCGTCCGCCGTGAGCGTCGCGAGCTCCCCGTCGTCGAGCAGCACGACCTGCTGCGTGTGGCGCACGAGGGCGGCGACGTCCGAGGCCACGTACATCTCGCGGGCGCCGATCCCGATGACGACGGGCGAGCCGTTGCGGGCGATGACGATCCTGTCCGGGTGGCGCGCGTCGACCACCGCCAGGCCGTAGGTCCCGCCGACCTTGTAGAGCGCCTCGCGGACAGCCTCCTCGAGCTCCTGCTGCTCCGAGCGGCCGATCAGGTGCGCAAGGACCTCGGTGTCGGTGTCGGAGGCGAACTCGACGCCCTCGGCCTCGAGTTCGGCGCGGAGCGCGTCGGCGTTCTCCAGGATGCCGTTGTGGACGACGGCGACGTTGCCCGCGGTGTCCAGGTGCGGGTGGGAGTTCACGTCGGACGGCGGGCCGTGGGTGGCCCAGCGGGTGTGGGCGATGCCGATCGGGCCGGCCACGCGCTTGGGCAGGCCCTCGGACAGGTCGCGGACGCGGCCCTCGGCCTTGTGCACGCGCAGCGCGCCGTTCTTGATGACCGCGACACCCGCGGAGTCGTAGCCGCGGTACTCCAGGCGCTGCAGCCCTTCCAGCAGCACCGGGACGGCGTTCTCGCGCCCCACGTATCCGACGATTCCACACATACCTGGCTCCTAGCCGTAGATGACCCGACGGATCTGGCGGTCGCTCAGCCGCGGCCCCGGGACGGGGCGGCCGGCCAGCTCGTGCGCGATGCGCCCGTACGCCTCGGCGTTCGGGACGCCGCGGCGCTGCAACTCGCGGTGGCGGCGGCGGACGAAGCTGTCCGGGTCCTCCGAGAACCACGCCAGGACCTCGCCCACGAGCCGCTCGGCCTCACTGCGGCGCAGCGGGGTGGAGCGCTGGAGGTGGTCCAGCAGGGGGTCGATCGAGTCGCCGTCCGTCACCACGTCCGACGAACCTACCGGGTGGGTGGCCCGGATTGGCCGCTTTCTGCCCGAAATCGGGCAGCGGCGGCGGGATCTAGCGAAGGAAGGGCGGGATGTCGATGTCGTCGTCGCTGATCTCCAGCGACGAGCGCTCCACCCGGGGCGAGCGGTCGCGGGTGCTGCGGTCCGCGCTGCGACGCGTGTCCTCGCGGGCGGAACGCGGCTTCGCCCGGCCGTGGTCGAAGCCCGTGGCGATGACGGTCACGCGGACCTCGTCGCCCATCGACTCGTCCGTCACGGTGCCGAAGATGATGTTCGCGTTCGGGTCGGCGGCGCCCTGGACGATCTCGGCGGCCTCGTTGACCTCGAAGAGGCCGAGCTCCCGGCCGCCCGTGATGTTCAGCAGGATCCCGGTCGCCCCCTCGACGGACTCCTCCAGCAGGGGCGAGGAGATCGCGAACTTCGCGGCGTCCGCGGCGCGGTTCTCGCCGCCGGCGGTGCCGATGCCCATGAGGGCCGAGCCGGCGTCGCTCATGATCGTGCGCACGTCGGCGAAGTCGAGGTTGATCAGGCCCGGGATCGTGATCAGGTCGGTGATGCCCTGGACGCCCTGGCGCAGCACGTTGTCGGCCTCACGGAACGCCTCGAGGATCGTGGTGCGGCGCTCGACGATCGCGAGCAGCTTCTCGTTCGGGATGACGATCAGCGTGTCGACGACCTCGCGGAGGCGGGCGATGCCCTCATCCGCCTGGCGCATGCGCTGCGTGCCCTCGAACTCGAACGGCTTGGTGACCACACCGACGGTCAGCGCGCCGATCTCGTTCTTCGCGATCTCGGCGATGACCGGGGCCGCACCCGTGCCGGTGCCACCACCCTCACCCGCGGTGACGAAGACCATGTCGGCGCCCTTGAGCGCCTCCTTGATGTCGTCGCGGGACTCGGCTGCCGCGCCGAAGCCGACCTCGGGGTTGGCGCCGGCGCCGAGCCCCTTCGTGAGGTCGATGCCGATGTTCAGCTTGATGTCGGCGTCGCACATCTGCAGCGCCTGCGCGTCGGTGTTCGCCGCGATGAACTCCACGCCTCGCAGCCCGGCGTCGACCATGCGGTTGACGGCGTTGGTGCCACCGCCCCCGACGCCGACGACCTTGATGACTGCGAGATAGCTGCCGCTGGTTTCCATGATGGAGAAGAAGTTCCGTCCTACCCTCGATCTATTCTCGAAGGTTTCGTAAGTCGTTGCCCAGACGGGCGATGCGCACGGTACGCAGGGCTTATGCCCTGTGTCAATGGGAAGTCTAGCCCGCAACGGGCGTTGCAGTCGGACGGACCCTCTAGTTCGGCTCGAGGGTTCGGGCCTGTCTCACCCTCGATCTGAGGTCGAGGTTCCTACGGGGTGGCCGGCGGGGTGACGGCGGTCGTGGGTGTCGTGGCGGGGGTTGTGGGCGTCGCCGGAGCCGGGCTTGCCGTGGTGGTGGCGGCGGCGCCCGCGGCGCCCGCTGCCGGTGCGGCGGCGTCCGGAACGCCGTC
>JAOPZU010000330.1 GCA_025963955.1 Solirubrobacterales bacterium | reverse complement strand
CAGGCACCAGGCCGATGCGCGTACGGCGCTCCAGGACGTCGTCAACCGTCAGCGCGCCCTCCTGCTCGACGGCCCAGCGGACCTCGGCGCCGACGACGGGAACGCCGGGTGCGAGCGGCTCCAGCAGCTCGGGACGGCCGTCCGCGAGCGCGAGGACGTGCGCGGCCTCGGCGCCGTAGCGGCGGGTCAGCGTGGCGGGAACACCCGGTTCACGGCGCTGCGCGAGTTGCGCGCCGACGACGGGCAGATCGTGCGTCAGGCACGGTCCGGCGGCGACCCCGGGCCTGGCGGCGATGCGGTCGACGACGTCCTGCGCCATCCGGCGGTAGGTCGTGAGCTTGCCGCCCACGACGGTCAGCGCGTGCGTGTCCGCGTCCTCGATCACCGCGTGCCGGCGGGACACGTCGGCGGTCGCGCCGTCCGCGTCCCCCGTGTCCAGCAGGGGGCGCAGCCCAGCGAAGCGGCCGACGACGTCCGCGCTGGTGAGGGGGCGCTCGAGGGCACTGGAGATCGTCTCCAGCAGGAAGCGCTCCTCGTGCTCCTCCACCTGCGGGACGTCCGGGATCGCGCCCGCGTACGGCTCGTCGGTCAGGCCGACGAGGACGAGCCCGTCCGGGCGGGGGAGGGCGAAGACGAAGCGCCCGAAGTGCCCGGGGACCGGGACGTTCAGCGCTGCCGCGGGGTCGCCGAGGCGCGCGCCGCTGAACAGCAGGTGCGAGCCCTTGCTCGGGCGCAGCCGGACGGCCGGCGCGAGGTCGCCGGCCCACACGCCGGTCGCGCTGACGACGTGCCGGGCGCGAACGCGGAACGTCTCGCCGCTGAGCGTGTCGACGACGTCGGCGCCGTCGGTGTGCAGGGCGGTGGCGCGGACGTGGGTCAGGACGCGTGCCCCGTGGGCGGCGGCGGTCCGGGCGATGGCGACGACGAGTCGGGCGTCGTCCTCCAGCTGGCCGTCCCAGCTCAGCAGCGCGCCGCGCAGGTCGGAGGGATCCAGGGCCGGGACCCACCGCAGCGCTTCGGCGGCCGAGATCCGGCTGGCGCGGGGCAGGCGGCGGCCGCTCGTGCGCGCGGCGACGCGCAGGCCGTCACCCAGCCGGATGCCGAGCTCGTAGAGGCCGCCCTTGCCCGCCGACACGCCCTCCCGCAGGGCGAGGACCTGGGGCAGGGCGCGCACGAGGTGCGGGGCCGTGTGGTCGACGAGGATCGCGCGCTCGGCGGCGGATTCCCAGGCGACGCCGACGTCCCCCTTGGCCAGGTAGCGCAGCCCCCCGTGGGCGAGCTTGGAGGACCAGCGGCTGGTGCCGCTCGCCAGGTCCTCACGCTCGACGAGGGCCACGGTCAGCCCGCGGGTCACGGCGTCCAGCGCGACGCCGACGCCGGTGATGCCTCCGCCGACCACGAGCACGTCGACGGCGCGGCCGGCGCCGAGCTCGGCGATGTCGCGGTCGCGCCGGGTGGCGTTGAGCGTCGGGGACCTCACGAGCGGGATCACGGCTTCAGCCCCCCGTCGATGAGGGCGACGAGCTGGGCGCAGATGGCCTCGCGCTCGGCGGTGACCTCCTCCGTCCGGGCGGCCAGCACCGGGCCGCGGAGCATCAGCTCCAGGGCGACGGCGAGCAGTTCGGGGTCCTCCTCGCGAATGGACCCCTCGGCGATGCCCTGGCGGATGATCCCGCCGAAGGCGCTAAGCACCGCGCGCTGGAAGGCGCCGTAGCGGTGGAAGGCGTAGGGCAGCAGCAGCTCCGGGTCGACGTCCATCAGCCGGTTGAACAGCGGGTGCTCGCTGAGCGCCATCACGCCGCGGCCCGCGCCGCGTGCGAGCCGCTCGCGGGCGTTCCCGCCGTCCGTCCGCACGACGTCGCCCAGGACGCTGAGGAACTCCCGCGTCATGAGGGCCTGCAGCAGCGCCTCCACGTCGGGGAAGCGGCGGTAGACGGTCATGCGGCTCACGCCGGCGCGGCGGGCGACGTCGGTGAGCGTGGTGCGCTTCATCCCGACCGCCATCACGCAGGCGCGCGCGGCGTCGAGGAGCGCGCCGTCCGCCGGGTCCAGCGCCGGAGGGGCGGGACTGTTCTGCGGGAGCTGCGCGTGACGCTGTGACATCTGGCGTCAGAATGTAACAGCGCGGCGCGGCGGCGTCCACGCCGTCCCCGGCGCGGCGAGCGGGCGGGCGGGCGCGCTCAGCCCGTGGGAAGCACGGCGAACGCGATGACCGCGTAATGGCAGGCCGCCGCCACCACGACGCACGCGTGGAAGATCTCGTGGTACCCGAAGAGCTCCGGTCGCGGGTCCGGGCGACCGCGGGCGTAGACGATCGCGCCGCCCGTGTAGAGCAGCCCGCCGGCAGCGAGCCCGAGGACCGACCAGGGCCCGAGCCGGTCCCAGAGCTGCGGCATCGCCGCGACGGCCACCCAGCCGAGGGCGATGTAGATCAGCGACGTCAGCTTCTTGGGCGCGTGCGGCCAGATGAGCGACTGCGCGACGCCGGCGAGCGCGCCGCTCCAGACGACGAGGAGGATGGCCGTGCCGAGGGCGCCGTCCATCCCGACGACCGCGATCGGGGTGTAGGTCGCCGCGATGAACACGAAGATCATCGAGTGGTCCAGACGCCGCATCCACGCCCGCGAGCGCTCGGTCCGCCAGTGGTGCCGGTGGTACAGCCCGCTGATGCCGAACAGCCCGCAGACCCCGACGGCGTACACGGTCGCGCTCGTCCGGGCCTGACCCCCCGGGGCGGTGCTCACGAGCGCCACGTCGAGGCCGACGGCCACGAAGAACGCCAGCTGATGGGACACGCCACGCAGGCGGGGCTTCAGAGGCGCCTGGATCTCGGCCGGCCCATGGGGGAGGGTCGTCGCCATGCCACCATGATGGCGGAATGGATCCCTACGCCGTCCTCGGGCTGCCGCCGGACGCGTCGCTCGAGGAGGCGACGAGCGCCTATCGCGCGCTGGCCAAGGCGCATCATCCGGACGTCGCCGGGGACCCACGGTCCGCCGAGGTCATGGCCTCGATCAACGCCGCCTTCGACGAGCTCCGCGCACGGGCCGCGCCGGACGGCGTGGCGACGGACGACCCCGCCCCGGGAGCCGCCGGCGCCCCACCCCGCCACCCCCGCCGCGGGGCCTGGCTCCCGGACGGCACGCGGCGGGCGCTCGGCGCGGAGCTGCTCGCCGCGCTCGAGCAGCAGGAGGCCGTCCACCTCGTCGTCCCGACCACGACCTGGGTCAGCCCCGAGTCGACGCTCGCCCTGACCGACCGGCGCCTGCTCTGGCTGGCGGACGACCAACCGACCCACCGCGTGCGCTCGCTGCGCTTCCGCGACGTGGCCCGCGTGGAGTCCAAGCTCGCCTGGCCCCGCCGTCGGGGCCGGGCCTCGGTCCGGGTCCGCACGCTCGCGGGCCGCCGCCTGGACTTCGGGGACCTCACGCCGGACGTGGCGCTGCAAATCGCCAGGGCGTTGGGTGCGGAGCTGTAGGCGGGCTGGCGTAGGATGCACGAGCCTCCCGCCGGAGTAGCTCAGTTCGGTAGAGCAGTGCTCTTGTAAAGCAAAGGCCACGGGTTCGAATCCCGTCTCCGGCTCTCTCCGCGTGCCCCCGTCCTCTACCGTGGTCGGCTGCCGATGGCCACGCCGACGACTCCAGAGAACACCGCCGCCACCACCGCGAACCTGGCGCGCGCCACGACGGACGCGGCCGCCCGCCGGCGGACGTTCGCGATCATCTCCCACCCGTACGCGGGCAAGACGACGCTGACCGAGAAGCTGCTGCTGTACGGCGGCGCGGTGCAGGAGGCGGGGTCGGTCCGCTCGAAGAGCCGGGGCCGTGAGGTCACCTCGGACTGGATGGAGCTCGAGCGGCGCCGCGGCATCTCGGTGACGTCCACCGCGCTGCACTTCACGGTGGGCGACATCACCTTCAACCTGCTGGACACCCCGGGCCACAAGGACTTCTCGGAGGACACGCTGCGCGTGCTGGCCGCGGCCGACAGCGCCGTGATGCTCCTGGACGGCGCGAAGGGCGTGGAGCCGCAGACGCTGCGCCTTTTCGAGGTCGCGAAGGCGCGGAAGATCCCGCTGCTGACGCTCATCAACAAGTACGACCGGCCGGCGCTGGACCCGCTGCACCTGCTCGACCACATCGAGGAGACGCTCGGCCTGAAGCCGACGCCGCTGACGTGGCCCGTCGGGATTCCCGGCGACTTCCGCGGCGTCATCGACCGCCGCACGGGCATGTTCCACCGCTTCGAGCGGGTGGCCGGCGGCAGCAAGATCGTCCCGACGACGATCCTCACGCCCGCGGCCGCGGCCGAGGCCGAGGGCGAGGCGTGGGCGACCGCGCAGGAGGAGGTCGAGCTCTTGGACGCCATCGGCGCCGACCACGATCACGAGGCGTTCATGGCCGGCCGCACGACGCCCGTCTTCTTCGGCTCGGCCGTGTCGAACTTCGGCGTCGGCCTGCTGCTGGAAGCGCTGATCGACCTCGCGCCCGCACCGAGCCCGCACGTCGACGTGGACGGCGGGCACCGCCCGCTGGAATCCCCGTTCTCGGGCTTCGTCTTCAAGATCCAGGCGAACTCGGACCCGCGCCACCGCGACCGCGTGGCCTTCCTGCGCATCTGCTCCGGCCACTTCGAGCGCGGCATGAAGGTCATGAACGCGCGCACGGGCAAGCCGTTCACGATGTCCTACGCGCACGAGGTCTTCGCGCAGGAGCGCAGCGCCCTGGAGGAGGCCTGGCCCGGCGACGTCATCGGCGTCGTCAACGCCCTGGACCTGACGATCGGGGACACGCTCTACGCGTCCGGCCCCGTCGTCTTCCCGCCGATCCCGAGCCTCGCACCCGAGCTCTTCGCCTTCGCGCGCAACGCGGACACGGGCCGCCAGAAGCAGTTCCGCAAGGGCCTGCAGCAGCTCGACGAGGAGGGCGTCGTCCACCTGCTCACGCGCGTCAACGGCGACCCGACGCCCGTCCTGGGCGGCGTCGGCCAGCTCCAGTTCGACGTGGCGCAGGAGCGGATGCGGACCGAGTTCGGCGCCGAGATCCGCCTCGAGCCGACGCCCTACACGACCGCGCGCCGCACGGACGAAGCCGGGGAGGCGGCGCTCCGCCACCACTCGCAGGCCGAGGTGCTCGTCCGCACCGACGGCACGCGCCTGGCCGTCTTCCAGAGCCCGTTCGTCCTGCAGTTCTTCCAGGACCGCAATCCCGACGTGCTGCTGGACACGATGCTCACGCGGTAACGCCCCGGGGGGCCGTTCCCGCCGGCAGTCGGCCGAGGGGGCCGACGTCCCGCGCTGATGATCGCGGCTCCCCGGGCAGGAGACCGCCGCCTGAGCCCGTACCCTTGAAGTAGCGATGAGCGGCGTGCCGATCAGCCCCGGGGACCTCGTCCTCGCCCAGGACAGCAGCGGTCAGTTCCACGCCGTCGTGCAGGGCACCCGGCTGGGGCGGATCACCATCGTGCGCTGCGACCACCGCCCCGCCCGGCCGCTCGCGCTGCGGGACGTCCTGCAGGTCTTCAAGGCGGCCGGGACCCCGGACGCGCCGCCGCGGCCCGAGCCGCTGAAGCCGACGGCCCAGCTGCACCTCGACCTGTAAGACCTACTCGTCGGTCTCGTCCGCCGTGCCGCCCCCGTTGACCACGGGCGTGATCGTCACCATCGCGTGGTCGATCGACCCGTGGCCGTTCGTCGACACGACGTGCTCGTAGGACGGCGGGACCTCCTCGACCTCCGGCGCGTTCAGGCGCCGCTCAAGCTCGCCCATCACGACGCCGAACAGGAGGTGGCGCCACGTCGCCTGCAGGAACGCGTTCCGCGAGCCCCACAGCTTCGGGAAGCGCGCGGCGCGCGGGTGGAGCCTCGGGATGAACGCCGTGCCGGGCCATGTGGCCGTGCTCTCGACGAGCGCCACCGCCGGCCCGCGCGCCCACGAGGGCAGCGGCAGCCGCGGCGCGAGGTTCGCGTAGCCCGCACCGAACGCCGCGCCGTTGAGCGTGTGCAGCAGCCAGCCGACCGGCAGGACCGCCCGGCCGTCGGTCACCGCGGCGCCCAGCAGCTCCGTGTCGTCGTAGGGCACGCCGAACGCGCGCTCGTCCAGCGGCTGCTGCGCGGCCCAGACGAGGGCCGCCACCGCCCCGGCGATGGCCCCGCGGGCGGTCTTGGCTGCGTCGATCGACATGCCGTCAACTGTAACCCTCGAGCCCCGCCGCGGGTATCCCAGGCGATGCCGAGCAACGCCCACCTGGAACGTGCCCGCAACCACGGGGTCAACCCGCTGGTGTACTGGCTGGTGCGTGCGAGCTTCCAGTCCTTCTTCCACGTGTACTTCCGGCTGAGCCGCATCGGGCGCGAGCACATCCCGCAGTCCGGGCCGGTCATCTTCGCGGCCAACCACCGCTCCTTCCTGGACCCGTTCGTCATCGCGACGATGGTCCGGCGGCCGATGTACTACGTCGCCAAGCGCGAGCTCTTCCTCCCGCGCCTGCAGGGCTGGTTCCTCAACGCCCTCGGCGCGTTCCCGATCGACCGCGGCAACGCGGACGAGGACGCGATGAGCACCGCTCGCGCGATCCTGGAACGCGGCGACTGCGTCCTGATCTTCCCCGAGGGCACCCGTGTGCGTCCCGGCGCACTCGGCCGCCCCAAGCGCGGCGTCGGCCGCCTGGCGCTGGAGACCGGCGCCCCGATCGTCCCCGTCGCCGTGATCGGCACCGAGCGCGTGCGCCGCGGCTGGCGTATCCGCCCGCACAAGATCCGCATCCGCGCCGGCCGGGCGATGCAGTTCCCGCAGGTCGACAAGCCGTCCGCGGAGCTCGCGGGCGCGGTCACCGACCGCATCTGGCCGAACGTGATGCTGCAGTGGGAGTGGCTCGGCGGGCTGCCGCCCGTCCGCCGCGCGGCCGTCGTGGGCGCCGGCGCCTGGGGCACGTCCATCGCCGTGGCGCTGCAGCGCAGCGGCATCGAGGTCCAGCTCGGCACCCGCACCGCCGCCCAGGCCGCCGAGATCACGGCCGCCGGCGGGGAGAACCCGCGCTACCTGCCCGGGGTGATCCTCCCGGAGGAGCTGCGCGTCGGGCGCGCCGCCGACCTGGACCTCGAGTCCGCCGATCTCGTGGTGTTCGCCGTCCCGTCGAACGACCTGCCCGCCGCCGTCGCCGAGCACGGCGCCCGCGTGCGCTCCCGCGCCGGGGTCCTCGTCCTCTCCAAGGGCGTCGTCACCGCCGACGGCCGGACACCGGTGGAGTACGTCGCCGAGCGCGTCGCGACGGACGCGGTCGGCTGCCTCGCGGGCCCCGGCCACGCGATCGACGCGGTCGTCAACGGCGCCTCGCTGGTGGCCGCCAGTGCCGACCCGGCCTTCCTGCAGCAGCTCCGCGACGTCCTTGGCGCCGCCGGCTTCCAGATCGAGGCGACGGACGACGTCATCGGCGTCGAGCTCGCCGCGACCGCCAAGAACGCCGCCGTCCTCGCCGCCTCCGCGGCCGCGGTCGCCGGCCCGAACGCGGCGGGCGCCGCGGCCGGCAAGGTCTTCGGCGAGATCGCGGACTACGCGACGCGCCTGCGCGGCGGTCGCCCGGAGACGTTCACCGGCCTGGCCGGCGCCGGCGACCTCGTCGCCACGGTCGTGGAGGCCTCCTCGCGCAACCGCCGCGCGGGCGAGCTCCTGGGGCGCGGGGTCGCCCGGGCCGACATCGAGCCGCAGCTCGGCCAGACCGCCGAGTCCCTGCACGTCGTCCCGCTCATCGCGCGGGCGATGGAGAGCGCCGGCGTGCGCGCGCCCGCCCTCGCCGGCCTCGCCGCCGTCGTGGAGGGCGTCGACGACCCGGCCGCGTGGGCCCAGGCGATCACCGCGCCGACCCGTCCTCGGCGCGCGAGCAGGGCCGCCTGATGGCGGAGCTCACCTTCGAGGGCTTCGACCTGGAGGCGCTGCTGTCCCGCGCGCTCGCGCCCGTCGATCCGCCCGAGAACCTCGCGCTGCACCTGGAGCAGACGCTCACCTCGATCGCCGACCTCGCCGAGCAGGAGCTCGAGTCCTGGGAGCTGTCGGCGATGCGTGATCCGAAGAACTGGATCCCGGGCGTGACCCGCCCGGTGGCCGCCGTCGCCATCGGCGGCGTGGCCGGCGCGGCGCTCGTCGTGCTCCGGGCGCGGGGCCGGCTTCGCGCGCACCGTCGCTGACCGCGTAGGCTGGCCCGGTGGACAAGGCCACCCTCGACCGCGAGTTCACCGAGCTCTACCGCGCGCACCTGAAGGACGTGTACTCCTACGCGTACTACCGCGTGGGGAACCATCACGACGCCGAGGACCTCACGGAGCAGACGTTCCTGCAGGCCTACCGGCACTTCGAGCGCGCCGTC
Organism: Solirubrobacterales bacterium; assembly: GCA_025963955.1. Taxonomy (GTDB): domain Bacteria; phylum Actinomycetota; class Thermoleophilia; order Solirubrobacterales; family Solirubrobacteraceae; genus Paraconexibacter. Next base: position 715 of record JAOPZU010000330.1, on the reverse strand, counting down.
GCCGAGTCGGACGGCCGGCCGCTGCGCCCGTGGCTCATCCGCATCGCGCACAACCTGGCGGCCAACCTCTACCGCGACCGCTCGCGCAAGCCGCAGACGCCGATCGACGACACGCAGCACCTGCGGACCGTGCACACGACGGAGGACCTCGTCGAGGGCCGCGACGAGCTGGCCCGCATCCTCGAAGGCGTCCAGCAGCTGCCCGACGACCGCCGCGAGGCGCTCATCATGCGCTTCGCCCTCGGCATGGACAACCGCGAGATCGCGCGGGCGATGGGGCGGACCGACGGCGCCACCAAGGTCCTGATCCACCGCGCCATCAAGCAGCTGGAGGGCCTCGTCCAGGCGCAGGGGGCCCCGGCCTGATGGCTGCCCCGGCGCCGGCCGACCCGCCGTCCTTCGACCTGGAGGCGATGCTCCGCCGGGCGCTGCCGCCCGTCGAGCCGCCCGAGGACCTCGCCGCGCGGCTGGACGACACGCTGACCTCCCTGACCGACCTGGTGGCGGAGGAGCTCGAGGCCTGGGAGCTCGCCGCGATCGGCGACCCGCGGCGCTGGGTCGACAACGTCGCCCGGCCCGTGGCGGCGGTCGCCGTTGGCGGGGTGGCCGGGGCCGCGCTGTGCGTCCTGCGCGTGCACCAGTGCCGCGGGCGCCGCAAGGCCGACGCGAGTGTCCCGCTCGTCTACGCGGAGCATACCGTGCGTGCGGTCGCGGA
>JAOPZU010000139.1 GCA_025963955.1 Solirubrobacterales bacterium | reverse complement strand
CAGCTTGGGGACCAGGTCAGCGCTGTGGCGCTGGTAGGCCCAGAACTCGCTCACGTCGCCGTCGCGAACGCCGTCGAGGAGGCCACCGAACTCGTCCATGTCGCCGCCGGCGCAAAAGGCGCGGCCGGCACCGGTGAGCACGACGGCGCGGCAGTCGGGATCACGGGCGATGGCGTCCAGGGCGTCGTGCAGGCCGGCGAACATGCTGCGGTTCAAGGCGTTGAGGTGCTCCGGGCGATGCAGCGTCAGCTGGACGACCCCCGGCCGCGGGCGTGTGCGGGTGACGGTGTTCGGATCCATGGCTGTCGGTCGCTCTCGGTCATCTACGGTGAGGCGCGTCGGCTCCGAGCGCGACGAGCGGATCACGAGCCTCCCAGCGACGCCCGTGACCGGGACTGGCCACAGCTCCCAACGTTCTCGCGCGGGCGTTGTTCGCCGCTCACAACCGTCCCGCCGTTCCGGGGATTGCCGTAGGCTCGCCGCGAGAGGGAGGTCAGCCATGGCGACGGGTTCCGCACGGTCGGTCACGACCGTTGAGGTGCTTGCAGGTCTACGACGGCGGCAGCGCGAGCTGGTCGATGCGTACATGCGCGAGCTCGTTCCCGACTACCCCCGCTTCGAGGACCGGCTGGCCGACATGCGCGAGGCCGGGGAGCTCGTGGTCGGGCTCTTGGTCCGGGCCCTGTCCGAGCAGCGGCCCATCACGCCGGGCGAGCTGGACTTCGCCCGCTCCTACATCCGGCGCGCACTGCTGCGCGGCGCCACCGAAGGTGAACTGATCCGCGCCGCGCGGCTGTGGCAGCGGGTGCTGTGGGATGCGATCGACGACCTCGCCGGCCCCGGTGGCCGCGGGCTCGTCGCCGACCTCTCGCGGCAGTTCATCGACCTCGTCGACGCGCTCAGCAGCACGGTCTACGCGACGGTCGAGGAGATCCAGGCCGCCCTGCGGCTGACGGCGCGCGAGGGTCGGGGCGAGCTCGTGGAGGACCTGCTGGCCGGCCGCCCGATCGCGGCCGGCAGCAAGCTCGACACCGCCCGGGCCTGCGGCCTCGACGGCAGTGCTCCGGTCCTGGTCATCTCCGCGCGTCCCGTCGAGCCCTTTTCGGACCCCACGGCCGGCTCGGTCGCCGCCGTGGCCCTTGCGCACGCGACCGGGGACGCGATCGAGCCGCTGTTCACGCTGCGCGCGGACGAGATCGTGATCGTCCGCACCGCGGCCGACGACCCGGCGCGGCTCGTCGAGGCGCTGGCCGAGGCGCAGCGCCGACTCGCCCGCGACGGCGTCACATTGGCCATCGGCGTCAGCGCGATCCACGATGGTCCCGCAGGGGTCCCGGCCGCCCACGCAGAGGCGTCCGTCGCGCGCGAGCACAAGTCCGGCGCCGGCGGGCTGATGGCGATCCCCGTGCTCACCCCGCTCGACTACCTGTTCATGCGCGGGGCCGACCAGACGGCGTGGAATCTGGTCGCTCCCGCAATCCGAACCTTCATCGAACAGGACCAGGCGCAGGCCGGGCTGCTCGTCGGAACGCTGATGGCCTACGTCGACTGCAGCCTCAACGTCAAGCTCGCGGCCGAGCAGCTCTTCGTCCACACGAACACCGCCCACTACCGGCTGGCGAAGATCGAGGAGCTGACGGGCCGGGACCTCCGCGACCTCACCGAGCTGCAGGAGCTCGTCGTCGCCATCCGCCTGGCCCACGCGCGCGCCCGGCGCTGATCAGCCGCCCGTGGCCTACTGGAACTTCCCCCGGGGCAGCGCCGGCATCCGGGCGCTCGTCGCGACAGGCGCCGAGCACGGCCTGAGCACCGCCGCGTGCCTGCGCGCGACCGGCGTGGCGGTGGCCGACCTGGAGGATCCTGCCCTCACCGTTCAAGCCGCGCAGGAGCTGCAGGTGATGCGCAACCTCGTCGCCGCGACCGGTGACGCTCCCGGCGTAGGTGCCGACGCCGGCCGGCGTCTCAACCTCGGCGGTCACGACGTCTGGGGCTTTGCACTGCTGACGAGCCCGACGGTCGGCGACGGCCTGCGGTTGGCGTTGCGGTTCGTCAAGCTGTCGTACACCTTCCATCGGCCCGAAGTCACCGACAGCCGCGCGCAGCTCGTGGTCACCTTCGACGATGCGGACGTTCCGGGCGACGTGCGCGACTTCGCCTGTGAGCGGGACCTCGCCGCGCTCGCGATGCTGATCGGCGCACTCGGGGACCCGGGTCCGTTCGTGCTCGAGACGCGGCTGGCCGCAGCGCGCGCGGCGGCCTTCAGCACGCTTTCCCCCGCGGTGCAGGTCCGCGGCGGCGCGCCGGCCCATCGCCTGACCACCGGCGCGGACGTCCTCGCGCGGCGCCTGCCCCAAGCCGATGAGCAGACCTGGCAGCGCTGCGCAGCGGGGTGCGTGGCGCTCTTGGAGCGTCGCTCGACGCTGACCGGCACCGCCGCGCGCGTCCGCGCCCGCCTGCTCGAGCACCCCGACCTGATGCCGTCCATGGCGACGATCGCCGCAGCGCTGCATCTGGACGAGCGCACGCTCCGCCGTCGCCTGACCGCCGAGCGGACCTCGTACCGGACCGTCCGCGAGGAGGTGCTGCGTGACCTGGCGAGCGAGCTGCTGGGGACGGGCGCCCTTTCGGTCGACGAGGTCGGCCGCCGCCTGGGCTTCAGCGACGGCACGGCCTTCGCGCGCGCCTACCGCCGCTGGACCGGCGCGACGCCGGGATCGGTGCGCCGAGCGCCGGCGTAGCGGTCAGCCCGGGACCAGCGCGTCCCGCGCCACCTGCTCGCGGAGCACGTGCTTGAGCACCTTGCCGGAGGCGTTGCGCGGGATCGTGTCGACGAGCAGGAGCTGGTGCGGCGCCTTGTAGCGGCTGATGTGCTCAAGGCAGTGCGCGCGAAGTGACTCGAGGTCCGGAGTGGCCCCGGGCGCGGCGGCCACGACCGCGAGGATGCTCTCGCCGTAGTCCTCGTGGGGCACGCCGACCACGGCGCAGTCGGCCACAGCCGGATGGGAGGCGACCGCCTGCTCGACCTCCACGGAGTACACGTTGCGACCGCCCGTGATGATCATGTCCTTCTTGCGATCGACGAGGGTCACGTGGCCGCCCTCGTCGTAGCGGGCCATGTCCCCGGTCCGCAGCCAGCCGTCGCGCAGAGCCTCCGCGGTCTCCGCGGGGCGGTTCCAGTAGCCCTTCATGATCGTCTCGCCGCGCAGCACGAGCTCACCGACCTCGCCGAAGCCGACGTGCTCGTCCGCCTCGTCGACGACGCGCGCCTCGAGGTTGGGCAGCGGCAGGCGGCCGCTGGCGTCCGGCCGGGCGCAGACGTCTGCGAACGAGGCGTAGATGCCGCCGGGGCCCCCCTCGGTCTGGCCGCAGGCCTGCAGCAGCTCGACGTCCGGCAGAGCCGACGTGAGCTCGCGGACGATGTGGCCTGGCATCGGCGCGGCGCCGAACACGCCGACGCGCAGCGCCGACAGGTCGCGCGTGGCGAAGCCCGGGTGGCGCAGCATCATCTGGTACATCGTCGGGACGCCGAAGAAGAGGGTGATGCGCTCGCGCTCGAGCACGTCGAGCGTCGCGCCCGGCTCGAAGCCGGGCACGACGACGTGCGCGGCGCTGAGCATGCTCCCGGTCGTGAGCATCATCGTCAGCTGCGCCGCGTGGTAGAGCGGCGCGCAGTGCAGCACCCGCCACTCCTGGCGCTGCCCGACGAGCAGCATCGCGTTGACGCCGACCCAGATGACCCGGTGGTGGTCGAGCAGGACGCCCTTGGGCCGTCCGGTCGTGCCGGAGGTGTAGAGGATCAGGGCGTCGTCGGTCTCCCTGACCGTGACCGCGGGCGCCTGAGCCGTCGCCCCGTCGGCCAGGTCCGCGAGCTCGGACAGAGCGAGGACGATGCGCAGCTGCGGGGCCACGGCGTCGCGGTCGACGCGCGCCGCGCAGGCGTCGTCCAGCAGGAGGGTCGTGGCCCCGCTGTCCTGCGCAAGGTGCATCAGCTCGGGCGGCGCGGAGGCCGGGCCGACGGGGACGACGATCGCTCCGACCCGCAGCGCGGCGAAGTAGGCCAGGATGAACCCGCTGCTGTTGCCCGACATCAGCAGCACCCGGTCGCCGTGGGCGACGCCCTGCGCCTGCAGGACGTCTGCGTACTGGTTGATGCGGGCGTCGAACTGCGCGTAGGTCAGGCGGAGGTCACCGTCCACCAGCGCCTCGGCGTCCGGGGTGCGGTGGGCGGCGGTGGCGACGATGCCGGGGATGGTGGGCATGAGCAGGGTTCCTTGCTTCAGGGGGACAGGCGCCGGCGGCCGCGGGCGACGGTGAGGCGGACAAGACGGCGGACGAGCGACTGCCGGCCGCGGGTGTAGGGAAACCAGGTGGGCTCGCGCGCGGGGACCAGCCGCGCTTCGGTGATGGCCTGGGCGCGGCAGAACTTGCGCAATCCGTGAGCGCCACCGAGCCGCGTGCCGAGGCCGCTCTGCTTCCAGCCACCCATCGGCAGTGACACCTGGTTGAGGTTGACGATGACGTCGTTGACGTTCACCGCGCCGGCCTCCAGCCGGCGGGCGATCGCGCGCCCGCGCTCGCGGTCGCGCGTCCACACCGAGGCGGACAGGCCGTAGGGCGAGTCGTTGGCCAGCCGCACCGCCTCGTCGGCGTCGGCCACGCGCATGATCGGCAGCGTGGGACCGAAGGTCTCCTCGGTCATGCAGCTCATCGCGTGGTTCACGCCGGTCAGCACGGTCGGGGCGAACGTCGTCCCCGCACCGGCCACGCGCGCGCCGCCACAGCGCACGACGGCGCCGGCGCCGACCGCCTGCGCGACATGCTGCTCGACGAGCGCCGCCTGCGGCTCGCTGGCCAACGCTCCGACCTCGCCGTCGGGCCCGACCCGCAGCGTCCGCACCTCGGCGAGGACCCGGTCGACGAACGCGTCGTGCACGCCGGCCTCCACGTAGACGCGCTCGACGGAGACGCACACCTGGCCGGCGTTGAACATCCCGCCCCACACCGCCCCGGCTGCGGCGCGATCCAGGTCGGCGTCGGCACAGACGATCATCGCGTCCTTGCCGCCAAGCTCCAGGCTCACCGGCGTCAGCGTCTGTGCCGCGCGGCGCATGATCGCCTTGCCGGTGCGCGTCGAGCCGGTGAACTGCACGTAGTCCGCAGCGTCGACGACCGCTTCGCCGGTCGCTCCCGCGCCGCCCAGGACCGCGAACACCTCGGGGGCGTTCAGCTCCTGCCGCCACGCTCGGCCGATCTCGAGGACCGTCAACGGCGAGACCTCGGACGGCTCGAGGACCACCGCGCACCCGGCGATCAGCGCCGGGAGGGCGTCGAGCAGCGACAGGCCGAGCGGGAAGTTCCACGGGCTGATCACCCCGACCAGCGGATACGGGCGATAGCTGACCGAGAGCCGCTTGGTGCGCGCCGCGAGCGCGTGCGGACGCGGGCGCTGCTCGGCGAGGTACCCGGCGCCGTGGCTGAGGTAGTGGTTCACGGCGTCCAGCGGCGACAGCAGGTCCACGACGGCGTCCGGCCGCGTCTTCCCTGTCTCCGCCTGCAGCAGGTCGAGCAACCGCGCCTCGTGATCGAGGATCCAGTCGCGCAGCGCCGCGACGTACGGCGCGCGGCCTCGGACTCCGAGGGCTTCCCAGCCCGGCTGGGCGACGCGCAGACGATCCGCCGTGCACCGGACGTCCTCCGCCGTGCTGGCGGTGACCGTGTCGATGACCCGGCCGTCGCGCGGGCATCGGACCGTGATCGGCTCGGCGGCGGTGGCCGCTGCGGCGACGTCACCGGCGATCGCCACCTCAGGCCTCGATCTCGGGGCGGGCCGCGGCCGGTTGCGCCTGCCCGATGCGCTGCTGGTAGGCCAGACGGGCCGCCTGGTCCATGTCGAGCATGCTGCGGTCGGCGCCGGTCACCTTCAGGATGCCGTCCCGCACGACCCGCGGCAACAGCGGTGAGGTGCGGGCCAGGACTCCCATCTCGCGCGGGACGTACACGTCGAACCGCCCGGAGGCGACGGCGTCGACGATCGCGTCGGCCACCTGCTCCGGAAGGATGCTGCGCACCGCGCGGCCGTCCGGCATGCCACTGGTCAGCTCCGTCCGCACGATCGCCGGCATCACGATGTGGAACGCTATCCCGGAACCACGGAACTCGGCACGCGCGGCCTCCGTCATACCCACCACGGCGTGCTTGGTGGCGCAGTACGTCACCCCGCCGGGGAAGCCCATCTTCCCGGCGCCGGACGCGACGTTCACGATGTGCCCTCCGCCGCGCGCGACCATCGACGGCAGCACGGCCTTCATCCCGAAGAGGACGCCGGAGATGTTGATCGCGATCTGGTGGGCGGCGAGCTCGTCGCTTTCCTCCAGAAACGGTCCGGTCGGCATGATCCCGGCGTTGTTGACGTAGACGTCGATCCCGCCCAGCCGCTCCTGGACACCGGCGACGAAGGCGTCCACCGAAGCCCGGTCGGTGACGTCGACCACGAACGCTGTGGCGTTCGGGCCGATCTCCGCCGCGGTCGCCGCAGCGACCTCAGCGTCGAGATCGCCGATGGCGACCTGGGCACCCTGGCGGGCGAACGCCGCCGCGGTAGCGGCGCCGATGCCGCGGGCGCCGCCGGTGATCGCCACCCGTAGGCCTGAGGAAGTCGAGCTGCTCATGTTCTGACACTACGGGCGGGCCGCCTGCCGTCGCCAGGACCGAACCGGACGCAGATCCGGCTGCTTCGGACATCCTCGGCGCCGGTCATGACGGCGTACGCGGGCCGCGGCTGGACGAAGCCGTCGCGCCATACCACCACACGTTCAGCGGTGGTATGGCGGATCGCGCTTCACGCGTGGGTAGTTCCCGCTGAACGACGCAGGCGCGCCGGCGGTCCCCGGCTTGGGATACGCGTTGTGGCCGCGCGGGTCGAGGTTCTGCACGAGGCCGTTCTCGCGTAGTGCCTCCAGAGCCGCCTCCTGGCTGGGAGAGAGAACACCGAAGGCGCTCGACGCGCTGACAAGCGGGACGACGCGCGAGTAGTGCCCCAGCGAGTCGACCTTCTCGGTGCCGGCACGGCTCGTGGCGATGATGCCGCCGACGTCGCGAGCGTACGGCGCAAGGTACTCCTGCAGCGGGTTGAACTCGCGCAGCAGTTCCTCGAGGGGCCCGGCGAACCTCGCCCCGACCTTGGCAAACGGGCGCAGGTGAGCGGCCAGGGGTGTGGCCTTCGCCGTGAAGGAGGCGAGCGCGGCCATCGTGCGGCGCGTCTCGGCAGCGGCCGGTCCGAGGTCACGCACGGCCGGCGCAAGCTGAACGGTCGCGTCGGCGAGATCGCCGACGACGGGTGTCGCCCGTCGGCTGAACGCGCCGAGGTCGTCGTTCGTCTGCTGGGCTTGACCGAGGAATCCTGGTAGCGCGTCCAGCGTGCCACGCAGCGCGCGGTCGCGCGACGCGACGGCGGAGCCGAGGGTGTGGGCGCGACGAGTGAGCAGCTGTATCGCGGCGGCGCGGTTGCCGAGCGCGTCCGTGACCGCGCCGAGGTCGTCGACCAGCCCGGCGACCTGCTGCCGGTCGGCCGCGAGGACGGCGTTCACCGGCACGCTTTCGTGGACGACGGCGCTGCTCCCTTCGAGAAAGCGGTTGAGGTCCGCGCCACGGCCGTGAAGGCCGCTGCCGAGGCCGTCGAGCGCACGCTGCAGTGACCGGCGCCGGGTCCGGTCCAGCGTCGACAGGATCTGGTCGAGCTGCACGGCTTGCCCGGCGTGGCGGAGGTCGAGCGTCCCGCCGTTCGGCACCCGCCCGGCCGCCGGGGTCCCGGGGTCGAGCGCCACGTAGTTCTCACCGCTGAGCGTCTTCGTGCGGACGAGGACCCGGGCGTCCTTGTATGCGGGCGCATGGTCACGATCGAGCTGAAGCTGCAGCACGGCCGTGGCGTCGCGGCCCGAGACGCCCGACACCTCGCCGATCTTCACGCCCGCTTGCCGGACGTCGGCGTGCAGCGCGAGCGCGACCGCCGTGGGAACGACAGCCTGTACGCGGTAGGGGCTGTCGAGCGGGTTGATGTCGCCGCCACCGAAGCGCCACATCAGCATGAAGACGCCGGCGCAGACGGCCAGGAACGTCATCAGGCCGAGCGCCTGCAGACGGAACGTTCGCGGGGTCATTTGCGCGGGCCTCCTTCCGCACAGTCGGGCTTGGAGGTCAAGCCGGCGTCGGGAACCGCGCCCGCAGCGGTCGCCCCGCTCAAGATGGGGTCGCCACGCAGGACCGCGCCGCGCACGCCGAAGAACTTGCCGACCGAGGTCGTCCAGTTGAAGAACTTCTGGACCGCCAGCTCGCACGGGACGATCGCCGCTGTGACGCGGTCGAGGCTTGGAGCTTGCGGGCGCAGCGTCGCGACGCCGGAACGCAGGTCCGCGCTCAGCGGCGTGAGTGTCCGAGACAATCGCGCGAGAGGAGGAAGCGGAGCCCGGAGCTCGGCGGCCGCAGACCGAAGGTCCGGTGAGAGGTTCTCGACCGCCCGCAGCCCGGCTGGGAGGGCTTGGGCGGCGGGCCGCAAGCCCACCAGAGCGCCGTCGAGATCGTCAGACGCGGCACGCAGGGCTGCGAACGAGCGTGGCAACTGACGGAGCGTCGGCGGCAGCTCTTCCAGCAGCTGCGCGAGCGGCCGGTCCGTCGCGGCAAGCTCGGTCATGACGCCGCTGCCGTGACGGACGAGCCCGGAGACCTGGTCACCCCGGCGCGCCAGCTCCTCGTTGAGCAGCGCGAAGTTGTGCACGAGGCGGCCGGTCTGGCGACGGCGGGTTGCCGTCTCATGCGTCAGTCGGCGCGCGCCCCGCAGAAACGGGGCGAGCTGCGTGAGGGTGGCGCGCAGCTGCGCGCCGTGGTCGCCGAGCCCTCGGCCGAGGTTGTCGATCGCCTGCGCCACGCGGGGCCGCACGTCGGCATCGAAGACGTCGAGCACCTGGCCGATCTGCACGGGCGTACGCGTGCGGTCGGCTGCCAGCTCGCCACCGTCGGCAACTCGCCCGGCGGTGGGCGTTCCGCGGTCTTCGACGTTGAGGTACATGTCTTCGAGCGGTGTCTTCGGACGCAGACGCAGGCGTGCGTCGCGGTACAGCGGCGCGTCCTGCTCGTCGATCCGCGCGGTCAGGACGGCGTGCCTGCCATCGACGTCGACCTTGACGATCTTGCCGACGACGACTCCGGAGATCCGCACTTCGTTGGAGCCGGCGACGACGCCTTTCGCGTCGTCGACAGCGACGAGTACCTCGTAGCGGTCCTGCCATGGCAGCGTGACCTGCAGGCGGACGAGCAGCAGCGCCAGCGCGGCCACGCCGAGGAGCAGCGCGGCCGCGACGACGATGGCCGGCTTGGCCGAGCGCGAGAGTTCCAGACGGATGCGCTCGCGCGTCAGCCGGTCGGTCATCCGGTCGCGGATGTCGCTCATCTGTGCCGTCCCTTCGTGGAGCCGAGGGCCTTGCCGAGCACGCCGTTGACGGCGTCGCAGCGCTGCAGTTCGCCCGGCGTCAGGCCGGCGCCGCACTTCAGCAGCACGGTGTCGCCGGACGGAGTGATGGGGAAGTGGAAGAACCAGCCGTTCTTGTCGAAGTCGGCCGCGGCGGAGTCCAGGACGGAGAAGGCCGGCCCGATCGCCTCGTAGGTGGCGAGCTCCGTGTCCTCGTCCTCCTTGGCGAGCCACGGGAGGAGCTCGTCGCGCAGGCGCCTCACCGTGGGATCGAGCGCCCTCATGAGCGGAACGGCCTGACGGCTGGTGGCAGCCAGATTGCGGAGCGCGGGCGGCAGGTCTCGGAGGATCGGTCCGGTCGCGCGAAGCAGCCGGTCGGCCTCGTCCAGTGCCGGGCGTAGGGCCTGCGCAGCCGGCGCCAGCCTGCGGACCCCGGGACGGAGGTCGACGACCAGCGGATCGAGATGATCGAGGGTGCGGTCCAGGCGGCGCATCGTCACGGCGGTCGAACCCAGTGCTGCTGGGCTGAGCGCGATGGCCTGGCCGAGAGCGACGCGGTGCGTGTCGGTGACGCCGAGGGTGTGCGCGCCCTCCCGTACGAGCGACGTCAGCGCGACGCGGTCGCGGGACACGGCGTCCAGGACGCTGCCGGTAGACACGACCAGCCGGTGCAGGTCTCCGTTGTGGTCTCCGCGAAGGGCCTCGAGGCCCCGGCCGACGGTGGTCAGCGACGGACCGAGGGTGTCGATCGTGCGAGCGGTCGCGGCCGGGTCGGCGAGCCCCTGGCGGAGCCCCCATAGAACCTGCTGTTGCCCGTGCCGGACGTTGGGCTCCAGGATCTGGTTCAGATCATCCCAATCGACCTGCGAGGAGGTGTTCGGGGCGGTGATCGTCGCGCCGCCGAGCGGCCCGGCGGACGGTGAGCCCGGGTCCAGGTCGATGTAGCGGGTTCCCGCGAGCACGGTACGTAGACGGATGTGCGCACTGGCGTCACGCTTCAGCTGGACGTCGTCGTCCGTGATGCGCATGACGACGATCGCCCCGCGACCGTTCGAGCCGCGCTCGACGCGGCTGACCGTGCCGACCTTGACACCCGCGATCCGCACCGGGGTGCGACCGAGGACCATCTGGTCGGCGTTGGCGAAGTCCGCGCGCAACGTGCGGCCGCCGCCGGCCCAGGGGCGCCAGCCGCCGAACGCGACGACCAGCAGCAGCACGAGGACGACGAGCCCGACGACGCCGGCGCGAGCAGGGCGGGGCAGATGCTCGCCCGGGACCGGATCGACGCGGTTGCGCAGACGCTCTGACGACAGCTTCACTTGGCGCCCCCCAGCGGCGTGACTTGACCCAGGCCGCAATAGGCGGGGTAGTGGCCGACATCGCTCGTGCCTGCAGCGGGCAGGCCACCGACGATCTGCTGCGCGGTGCCCTTGCCGCCGACCAGCGTCACGCGCAGCCCACCCACCGGCCCGATCGGATGGGACCCGGGGACGCCGAACGCCAGCATGCTGCGCCAGTTGCGCACGAAACCGAGGAGGTCGCAGCGGCGCCTGTCGAGTTCAGCGAACACCGGCAGGCCACCACGCAAGGAGCGGATCAGCGGACGGATCAGCGGGTCGATGCGACGGGTCAGCTGCAGCGTCGGCGGGACGGCTCTGGACGTGCGCTGCAACAGCGTGCGAGCGGTCCGAAGCGGCCCTGGCGACGCTCGTAGGAGGCCTGTCGTCTGCCGCAGCGCAGCGGGCGCGGGCACGGTCAGCGCGCGAGATGCCCTGGCGAAGCGCGCCGTCTGGATCAGCAGCGGGTCGCTCGCGTGCAAGCCCGACCGGACCGCGTCGAGCGCTTCCGGCGCGACGTGAAGCGCGTCCTGGACCTTGCCGCGGCGGTCGCGGAACGGCGCCAGCGCACGCGCCTGCGGGTCCCATCCGGCAGCCAGGTCCGCGCGCACCGGTTCGAACGCGCCGGCGGCGGCGTCGAGCGACGGCATCAGCCGTTCGGCCGCCCCGCCCCTCGCGTTGACTGCGCCGGCCAGGCTGTTGAGGTCGCGGAGCGCGGGCGGAAGCTCGCCGAGCGTCTCATTGAGCTGCTGCCCGCGGCCGGTGAACCCGGTGCCGAGCCCCAGCAGCAGGTCGCGCAGGTGCGTCCGGCGCCGCTTGTCGAGCGCGGCGAAGACATCGAACAGCTCGACGCTGCTCGAGGTCTGCGTGGCCGGGAGCGTCGCTCCGTCTTGCAGCACGGTCCCGCGCGCGGAGGGCGTCAGCTCGACGAACTTCGCACCGAGGAGCCCCTTCAGGCGGATGCGCGCAGTCGTTCCCGAGCGCAGCGGGCGCACGTCCTTGTTCAGCTGGAGGCGTACTCGGGCCAGCCTGGCGTGGGGGGCGACGTCAAGGACCTGGCCGACACGCCGGCCGGCGATACGGACCTCGGCGTAGCGTCCGAGGTTCGAGGCGCCCACGAAGTCAGCGCTGACGTCGTAGTGG
>JAOPZU010000132.1 GCA_025963955.1 Solirubrobacterales bacterium | reverse complement strand
TCGGCGCCCCCGACCGGCTGCGGCAGGGTGGGGTCCTGGTCCACGTGGTCCTCCAGCGCGTGCAGCTTGATGGTCGGCATCTCGTCGTCGGTCCTCATGCGCCCAGCCTTCCTGTCTCGAGTCCGGTCTTCGACCCGCGGCGCGCGATGACGTCGACGGCGAAGTTCAGCGCGACGACGATCAGCAGCAGCACGAAGGCCGCCGCGTAGGCCTTCTGCGGCGCGTTGCCCTCGCCGGCCGGGGAGTTGTTGTAGACGTAGCTCGTCAGCGTCGACCCGGTTCCCTTGAGCACGTTGAAGCCGGGGATGCTGCCCTCGGACTCCAGGCGCAGCGTCGCGCCGAGCAGCACGATCACGATCGCGGTGTCGCCGCAGATGCGGCCCATGCCGAGCGCCATGCCCGTCGAGATGTTCGGCCGCACGCTCGGCAGCAGGACGCGGCGGATCGTCGCGATCTTCGTCTTGCCGAGGCCGTAGCTCGCCTCCCGGACGTGGGCGGGCACGGACTGCAGCCCCTCGCGGGTGGCCCCGAAGACCATCGGGATGGCGATCAGCGACATCATCGTCCCGGCGGTCAGGAACGAGCGGCCGAAGACCGCGCCGCCGTCCGCGGTCAGCGAGAGCGGCGCGAAGAGGTGCTGCTGGAAGAGCGCCAGGCCGAAGATCGCGATGACGATGTCGGGCGTGCCGGCGACGATCTCGATCCCGGACTCCACCAGGCGGGCCAGCCAGCTCGGGCGGCCGTACTCGACGATCCACACGGCGGTCGCGACCGCGATCGGCGTGGCGATGACGATGCCGATGAGCGTCAGCAGGACCGTGCCGATGATCGGGTCCAGGAACCCGCCCGTCTTCTTCTGGTCCAACCCCGGCTGCGGGTGGGTGCTCAGCAGCTCGAAAGTCAGGTACTGGATCCCGCGGACGGCGAGGAAGAGGACGATCGAACCGGCGATGAGGCACAGCGCGAGCCCGCAGAACCAGCAGAGGTAGAAGGCGATGCGGTCCCCCACGCGCCAGGTGGCGCGGGACTCCCTAGCGCCGCCACCGCGCCGGCGACCGGCCCCCGCGGGGGTGCCGTGGGCCGGCAGCGGCGGCAGGGCCGGCGGGCGGGTCTCGGTGGTGGACATCAGACGCGGATCCCGTACTTCTTCATGGGCTGTTTCGCGATGTAGCCCGCGAGCGAGAGCATGAAGCTGGAGAACAGCAGCAGCAGCGCGAAGGCGTAGACGGACGAGCGCAGCGCCGGCGAGTTGAGCGACTCGACGTTGTCGACGATCGTCGCCGCGAGGGGCCGCAGCGGCTCGAACAGGAAGGTCAGGCCGTCGAGCGGGTTCGGTGAGAAGCCGCGGCTGCCGGAGACCATCGAGAGCATGATCCCCTCGCCGAGCGCGCGGGCGGTCGCGAGGACGGCGGCGGCGATGATCGCCGGCCGCGCGGCCCGGATGGAAACCGTCCACATCGCGCGCCAGCGGTTGACGCCGAGCGCGACGGCTCCTTCCTTCCAGCCCTTGGGCACCGAGTAGAGCGCGTCGGTGATGATCGCGATCATGATCGGCGTGATCATCACCGTGAGGATGATCGTCGCGACCGCGAGGCTCGTCCCGGAGAGCTGGACGACGTAGGAGACGGAGCGCTTGCGGCCCTCAGAGATGACGTGGTCGTTGAAGAACGGGGCCATCACGAGGATGCCGATCAGGCCGTAGATGACCGACGGCACCGCGGCGAGCAGCCGCACGACCGGAACGACGATGCGCCGCAGCCGGTCGGGCGCGAACTCGACGATGAAGATGGCGCTGAAGAGCGCGAAGGCCAGGCCGACGATCACCGCGATCACGGTGGTGAGCACCGTCGCGTAGATCAGCGTGCCGGCGTTGACCGTGAAGAGGTCACCGCCCGGACCGGGGGTCCCGTTGACCTGATCCGCCAGCTGGTTGTCCACCTCGGGGCCGAAGCCCAGCCACCCGACGATGTGGTTGTGACGCAGGGTCGGCCACGCCTTGATGGCGACGAAGACGACCATCGCCACGATGATGAGCAGCACGATGGACGCCAGCGCGCCGAGCACCCGCTCGGCGCGCTGGTCGGTCCAGGGGGCCCGGAATCGATCGAACATGTGGGTGTGTGTGATGGCTTCCGGGACCGGGCTCTTACTTGAGCGGGACCCAGTGGGTCGCGATGATCGTCTGGGCGGCCGGTGCGTTCTGGACCCAGGAGATGAACTTCGCGGTGCCGCCGCGCGGTGCGCCGCGGGTCACCATGTAGAACGACCGCACGCCGCCGTACTGGCCGGACTTCGCGTTCGCGAGGTTGCAGGCGACGCCCGCGTAGGCCGCCGGGTTGACGCCCTTCACGAAGTCGGCCGAGACGTAGCCGATGCCGGCCTTGTCGCCCTGGACCGAGGACTGGACGAGGCCGTTGGAGGCCTTGGCCGAGACGTTGGAGGAGATCGTCGCGGAACCCATGAAGATCTTCTGGAAGGCGTCCTGCGTGCCGGAGGCGGCCGTGCGGGTGATCAGGTCGATCGGGCCCGTGACGGTGGCGCCGGAGACGTCCTCCCAGTTGCGGACCTTCCCTGAGAAGATCGAGACGATCTGGTCCTTGGTGAGGTTCGGCAGCTTGTTCGCCGGGTTCGTGATCAGGCAGATCGCGTCCTTGGCGATCTTGTTGAAGACGACGCCCTGGTCCGAGTCCTTCGGATCGCGCGAGGAGTTGCCGATCGAGACGCGGCCGGCGGCGGCGTCGGCGACGCCCACGTCGGAGCCGCCCTGGGCGAGCTTGAACTTGAGCTTGCCCTTCAGGTTCTTGTCCTTCAGGTAGCCCTTCGCGAGCAGCGAGGCGAGCGGGGCGACCGAGGTCGAGCCGCTCATGGTGATGGCGGGAACAGCAGAGGCGGTGGCCGGGACACCGGCGCCGAGGACGGCGACGGCGACAGCGCCGACGCCGAGGCGGCGAGCACGAGTCATGTGGATGGTTCTCCTATGTGGCTGGGGACGGCGCGTTCCGGGTGCAGACCCATGGCGCTGAGAAGCGGACGGGATCCTGCGGCCCAGCGCCCGGCCAGATGTGAAGGG
>JAOPZU010000118.1 GCA_025963955.1 Solirubrobacterales bacterium | reverse complement strand
ACGCGCGAGCAGCGCCAGCAGAAGGAGGTAGATCACCTGGAGGCGCGAGGGAAGGTCCTGGACGCACCGGGCATCTCGTACCTGAGCACGGAGGACAGCAGGTTCCTCAAGCGGAACCTGTCGAAGCGACCGCCGTCCACACTGGAAACTCCCCTGCGCTACTGCCTGGATGCTCTGCCGGTTGACCTGTCTCCATCCCTGGAGGGATCTAAGTTGGTCAAGCAACTCCTCAGCGAGGGGGCAACATCCATGCCCGACGCCCTTCGCATCGTCCGAAACGACCTAGCGCACGGGAACCGTGGCTATGACATGACCGATCTGCGCGAGTTGGCCGAATTGCTTGACCGGGTAGCCCGTGCCCATCTGCTGCGAGTTTTGGGCTGTCCCGAGAGCGCGCAGAAGCGCGTCCTACAGCGCTGACTTGGAACGATGTCCGAAGCACCAGTACGGCGACGTACCTTCTAACCGTGGCGACACCTCGGCTGCTAAGACACAGCGGTGCGAAGCCACGCCGAGGGCTTCCACCCCCACCCGACATCGCCCCCGGCCGCTCGTCGTTTCGTCACTAGAACGCGCACCTGACTGGGAACCGCGTTGACACGGGGATGACCACGTGCAGCCGCGAGCTGTCGGGCAGGATCGCGTCGACGAACGGGGGCGACATGTCGATCCCGTCGACCCGACGTGCGCAGCATCCGCTCGACCACGTCAGCCAGCTGCGCGGCGCCCAGGATCGTGGTGGTCAACTCGCTGCGCCCCCGGCGCGCGATGAAGACCCGGCCCGGCTCGTTGACCCAGAACAACCCCGGGGTGCGCGACTGCGGGTGGTGATCAATGAAGACCGGACATGACCTGCGGCTTCACAGTTGGGAGCTATTGACCTACGACGACCGGTATCGGCTGAGTTGCGGACTGTCTGCGGACTCTGTGCGGACTGAGATGCTTCTATTCACCCCAACCCAAGCCGGCCTGAAGGGCCTGGCAGCCCCTCCATAGCCGGCCGAGAGTGCCGGCTGCAGCGGCGGGTCGCAGGAAGGGCGGTGCGTGTCCCCACGGGACGGGCCTGCGCCCGCCCCCCATAGACGGTGGAGCGGACGCCGAACAGGTCAGCCAAACTCGGCGAGGCTGTGCTCGCCGCCCCGATCGAGGTCGACAAGGTGCGCTTCCTGCCGGGGTTGACCTATGGGCTGCTTGCCGTGCAGTTTGACTAGGCTAGACGGCCGACCTCCACTTGACCGGCAGATCCATCGCGTCACCACGCCCCAGCCGGGACTGCGGCTCGGTATCGCTGCACTGCGGGCACGACCGGTCGCGCCTGGGCACGCTCAGCTTCGGCTTCGGGGCTTGTGGGTGGAAGCGGAACGCCGGGTGGTCGCCGTCTTCGAGACGTCCGGCCAGCGCCAGCATGACGTAGGACGTGGCCACGCCAACCGCGATGGCGTTCAGCGTGATGACGGCCGGGGCTGCGTCGCCGGTGCCGTAGTGCGCGGCGGCCCGGCGCTCCTGCGGCTGTAGCTGCGCGGCCAGGGTTGCCGACGTAACCAAGCCCTGACACCAAAGGCAGCCGTGGCCGGGGCCGATTGGCCGGGCGGTGGCGAACGCGTCCGTGAGCGCCCCGGTCTCGTCGACGGTCGCCTTGACTCCGACCTGGACGGCCGGGACGAGGTACTGCTGGACGACGGCGTTGACGAGGTGCCGGGCGTCGGCGGTGTCGGCGGCCAAGACGATGAAGTCGCATTCGGTCAGGGCCTGCGCGACTTCGCGCTCGGTCACGTCGGCCTGGATCGTGGTGACTGTCGTGACGGAGCTGGCGCGCCGGGCGACTCGACGTGCCAGGCGAACCTTCGGCGTCGCCATGCGGACTCCGAGATCCTGGAGCCACCCGGGTCTGCCGTCCCGCCGCAGCCAGGGCAGCGCGTCCAAGCGTCGCGCGCCCGTCAGCCTGGGCAGGTTTGTCTCGTCGACGACATCAGGGTCGACCAGGAGCAGGTGCCCCACACCGAGGCGGGCCAGGTACTCCACGGCGAGCAGCCCCGCGCCGCCGCAGCCGATGACCGCGATACGGGCCGCGCGCAGCTGCGCCAGCCCGCTCGCACCGAGCAACCGGGTGCTGCGATCGTCGACCGGCGAGAGTGCAGGCAGCGTCGGCCGGCGCCGTCCATCGGTGATGCTGCGGATGTTGCCGCCGATGACCGTGACATCGCGCAGGTCGGTGCGGGTCCCATCGGCGTGCCAGAGGTCGCCGGCGGCGACGCCCCTGGGTCCGCCGGCGACGACGAGCGCACCGGCCGGCTGGCCGGCGAGCAGGTCGAGCAGGGCGGGATAGCCGCGCTCGTGCGAGGCCATGTCGGTCGGGGAGAAGGCGACACTGGCGCCGTAGCCGTGGTTGTGCACGGCGACGTAACCCAGGCCCAGCGCCGCGGCGGTGCGCGTCGCCCGACGGATGAAGCTGGCCGTCAGGGCCCGGTGACCGACCGTGCCGGGGATGTAGTCGATACCGTCGACGGCCGCGATGAAGCAGCGTGCCAGCAACCTGCCGCCGCGGGAGCTGGCGGCCACACCGCACAGGAGCGCGCCGCCATGCTCGTCGCCGTCGCCAGGGTCAAGGTGAGCATGCATCTCTTCCCAGACGCCCTGCGGTACCCGCAGCGTCCAATCCGGTGAGGACGAGAGGATGGTTCCCGGCGCGATCACTCCGGGCTCCGGAGCCAGGCGAGAACGCCGCGCGTCTTCGCGGCGGGTGTCCGCGCCGCCGTCCCAGGCCGCTGTCGCCTCGATACCTGAACGGCCGGGACGCCGGCAAAGGTGGCCGGAGACAGCGGCACCGTCAGCGGCCGGCCGTCGGCGTAGCCCAGGTCCGCCCGGACATAGTGCGGGTACGTGTCGGCCTCGGGGACCAGGTGGCTCAACGCGAAGCCGACCCACGTCGACGTGGTCGTCCACGTCGACGACAGAGGGACGTCGTCGATGACGACCTGAGCACCGCCCGTGCCGTCCGCCCAGGCGCGGACGCGGTCGGCCCCGAAATTCATGCCGAGGTCGATGACGGCCTGCGCAACATTGGTGGCGACGTGCGGCGCAGTCGCCGGCTGACTGCCCGGCGGGGCGGCCGGGCCGATGCTCGGTGACGTGGGCGGTGCCGGGGCCACGGTGGCAGTCACGAGTTGTCGTCGGGGGCGATGGCGGAGAACGTGGAGTTCTTATTCACCTTGACGACCTCGTCGTCGCCAACGACGCGGTCTCGGCCGTCGGCCTCGTCGAGGAGCAGAACGAAGCCCGCGTCGATCAGGAGGCCGGCGGCGATTGCGGCCTGCTTGATCTGCAGACCGGTCACGCTGCGGTCCGGCAGTGAGACCGGGCGGTTGTTGACCTTGACGATGACGTCCTTGGCCTTGTCGTCCTTGGCCTTGCCCTCGTGGCCGTTGCCGCTCGTGTGCTCGGGAGGCTGGGGGTGGGTGGCCGGTTCCATGAGGTGTCCTGTCGTAGGCGCTGGGGCTAC
>JAOPZU010000106.1 GCA_025963955.1 Solirubrobacterales bacterium | reverse complement strand
TGGGCCGCCGCCGCGGCGCAGCTGACCTACGCCGTGAAGGGTGCGGCGGGCGCGCTGCCCGCGCGCCCCGGCATCGGCTGAGCGACGTGCGCTCGGACCGGGGCTGCGCCGGCGCGGGCAGGCCCTGACGGGGTCCGCGCCCGCGTAGACTGGGCCAGGCATGTTCGACTCCCTCTCCGAGAAGCTCCAGGCGACCCTGGCCGACGTCCGCGGCCGCGGCACGCTGACCGAGGACGACATCAAGAAGACGATGCGCGAGATCCGCCTCGCCCTGCTGGAGGCGGACGTCAACTTCAAGGTCGTCAAGGAGTTCACGACGACGGTCCGCGAGCGCTGCATGGGCGCCGACATCGTGGGTCAGCTGAACCCCGGCCAGCAGGTCGTCAAGATCGTCCACGAGGAGCTCGAGAAGCTGATGGGCGGCTCGAGCGCCGGCATCGCCTTCGCCGGCCGCCCGCCGACGGTCATCCTGATGGCCGGCCTCCAGGGCTCGGGCAAGACGACCGCCACCGCCAAGCTCGCCAAGCACCTGATGAAGGAGCACGGCTCGTCCGTCGGCGTCGCCGCCTGCGACGTCTACCGCCCGGCGGCGGTCGACCAGCTCGTGAAGGTGGGTGCCCAGGTCGGCGCCACGGTCTACGAGCAGGGCACCGACCGCAACCCGGTCGACATCGCCCGCTGGGCGCTCGACCAGGCCAAGCAGGACGGCAAGGACGTGCTGATCGTCGACACCGCGGGCCGCCTGCACGTCGACGAGTCGCTCATGCAGGAGCTGAAGGACATCCGCACAGCGGTGCGGCCGCACACGATCCTGCTCGTCGTCGACGCCATGACCGGTCAGGACGCGGTCAACGTCGCCGAGCAGTTCGGCGAGGCCGTGAACTTCGATGGCGTCGTGATGTCCAAGCTCGACGGCGACGCCCGCGGCGGCGCGGCGCTGAGCGTCAAGGCCGTCACCGGCAAGCCGATCCTCTTCGCCTCCACGGGCGAGAAGCTCGACCAGTTCGAGCGCTTCCACCCGGACCGGATGGCGCAGCGGATCCTCGGGATGGGCGACGTGCTGTCCTTCATCGAGAAGGCCGGCGAGCAGTTCGACGCCGACCAGGCCGCGGAGATGGAGCGCAAGCTCCGGCAGAACGACTTCACCCTCGAGGACTTTCTCCAGCAGCTGAAGATGATCCGCAAGATGGGTCCGCTCAGCTCGCTGCTCGGCATGATCCCGGGGTTCGCCGGTCAGCAGATGAAGAACATGAAGGTCGACGAGAAGGAGATGGACCGCGTCGAGGCGATCATCCTCTCGATGACCAAGGAGGAGCGGCGCCGACCCGAGCTCATCAAGGGCTCGCGGCGGCTGCGCATCGCCAAGGGATCGGGCGTCACCGTCCAACAGGTCAACCAGCTGGTCAAGCAGTTCGCGCAGATGCGCAAGGTCATGAAGCAGATGGGCAAGGGCAAGATGCCGGACATGCAGGCGCTCATGCGGCAGGCCCGCTGAGGGTCTCCCGCTCGCGCCGCCGAAGGGCGCGCGGTCATGGCGGGCCCGGGCCCGCTACCCTCCCTGGTCGGTTTTCGTAGGTCATTCGCAGTCTTCGAGAGGAATCACGTGGCAGTTCGACTTCGCCTCACCCGCGTGGGTGGGCACAAGGATCCCGTCTGGCGCGTCGTCGTCTGCGACGGGCGCTCCCCGCGCGACGGGCGCATCATCGAGACGGTGGGCCAGTACAACGCCCAGACCGAGCCCTCCACGATCGTCCTCAAGGAGGACCGCATCCGCGAGTGGATCAGCAAGGGCGCGCAGCCCAGCGACTCCGTCCGCAAGCTCATGCGCACGCAGGGGATCTCCTAGATCCATCCCGTGGAGGAGCTGCTCGAACACCTGGCGCGCCAGCTCGTGGAGGATCCCGAGCAGGTCGCCGTCGAGCGCTTCGACGAGGAGGACGGGACCGTGGTCCTGGAGCTCTCCGTCGGTCCGGAGGACTACGGCCGCGTCATCGGGCGCGGCGGTCGCACGGCCAACGCCCTGCGCACCGTCCTGAAGGCCGCGGCCGTTCCGCAGCAGCGCCGCGTGCTCGTCGACATCGTCGACTGACGCCTGGTGCCCGCCGCTCCATCCGACTGGCTTGAGGCCGGGCGCATCGGGCGCCCGCACGGCCTCGACGGCTCCTTCTACGTGACGCAGCCGCGGACCCCGCTACTGAAGCGCGGTCTGCAGGTGCGCGTGGGGGAGGTCGACGCCGAGGTCGTCCGGCTCTCCGGAACGGACGCCAAGCCGATCGTCCGCCTGGCGATTGCGGAGGACCGCGAGGCCATCGAGGCGCTGCGCGGTGCGGCGCTGCTGGTCCCGCGCGACGCGGCGCCCGCGCTGGAGGAGGACGAGTGGTACGCCGGGGACCTCGTCGGCTGCGCGGTCGTCGACGAGCGGGCCGGCCTCGAGATCGGCTTCGTCAGCGAGCTGATGGCGCTGCCCTCGTGCGAGGCGCTCGCCGTCTCGCGGATCGACGGCGCCGACCTGCTCGTGCCGCTCGTGAAGGACTGCGTGCGCAGCGTGGACGTCGCCGCGGCCCGCATCGACATCGACCTGGCCTTCCTGGGGGACACCGCTTCGTGAACCAGCTCGACGTCGTCACGCTCTTCCCGGACTGGTTCGACTGGTTCCGCACCCAGCGCCACGTCGGCAACGCGACCCGCGACGGCCTCGAGCTGCGCTGCCTGAACCCGCGCGACCACACCCCGCTTTCGGGCGGCCAGGTCGACGACACCCCCTTCGGTGGTGGCGCGGGCATGGTCCTGCGCGTCGATGTGATGGACGCCGCCCTGCGTGGCATGTACGGCGTGGACCCGGCCGACCTGAAGCACCAGCGCCGCGTCATCGCACTCACGCCGGGTGGCCGGATGCTGGACGACGCCTTCGTCGACGAGCTCGCCGCCGAGCCCGCCATCACGCTGCTCTGCGGGCGCTACGAGGGCTTCGACGAACGCATCGTCCAGCACTTCGCCTCCGACACCCTGTCCGTCGGGCGCTACGTGCTGACGGGCGGCGAGCTGGCGGCGATGACCGTCGCCGACGCCGTCATCCGCAAGCTGCCCGGCGCCCTGGGGCACGCCGACTCGGCCGTGGAGGAGTCCTTCAGCGCCGCGCTGAACGGCAACCCGGAGTACCCGCACTACACCCGCCCCGCCGAGTACCGCGGCTGGACCGTGCCCGACGTGCTGCTGTCCGGGCACCACGAGGAGATCCGCAACTGGCGGCGGGCACGGTCGGTCGAACGCGGCGAGGGGTAGCGCCACCGTCCAGCCACAGCGCGTCCGACGGTGTCGGTCCGCTACCATCACCAGTCCGCGCGCCGGCCCCGTTGCGATCCCGCACGCCCGCGCGAAACGCCTCCCCCTCTCTTCATATGAGCACCGTCATCCAGTCTCTCGAGCGCGCGCAGCTGCGCCGCGTCCCCAGCTTCCAGCCGGGCGACCGCGTCAAGGTCCACTTCCAGGTCATCGAGGGCACGCGCAAGCGGACCCAGGTGTTCGAGGGCGTGGTCATCAAGCGCCAGGGCCACGGTGCCCGGGAGACCTTCACGGTCCGCAAGCAGTCCTTCGGCGTCGGCGTCGAGCGCACGTTCCCCGTGCACTCCCCGAAGATCGAGAAGATCGAGGTTACCGCCCGCGGCGACGTCCGCCGCGCGAAGCTGTACTACCTGCGCGACCGCGTCGGCAAGAGCGCCCGCGTCCGCGAGAAGCGGTACACGGGCCCCGAGGAGGTCGTGGTGCCGGGTCTGATCCACGACCCCGCCGCAGAAGCCGCCGCCGCCGAGGCCGCGGCTGAGGCCGCTGCCGCCGAGGCTGCCGCCGCCGAAGAGGCCGCCGCCGCCGAGGCCGCCGTCGTCGAGGTTCCGGAGACCGCGGCCCCCGAGGCCGAGGTGCCCGCCGCCGACGCCGGTGAGCCCGTCGCCGAGGCCGAAGCTGCCCCGGAGGCTGACGTCCCGGCTGACGCGGACGACGCCCAGGCGTGAGCACGACGGGCGCTCGGTCCGCCGGCGAGAAGCCGAGCGGGAAGCAGCCCAAGCGTGAGAAGTCGACGTCGGGCTCGCTGGTCGAGCTCGTCGTGATCGTGGCCGTGGCCCTTGGGCTCGCGCTCGGCATCCAGGCCTTCCTGGTGAAGCCGTACCGCATCCCGAGCGAGTCGATGGTCCCGACGCTCACGATCGGTCAGCGGGTGCTGGTCAACCGCATCGGCAACCGCTTCTCCGACCCCGAGGTCGGGGAGATCATGGTCTTCCATCCGCCGGTCGGCGCTTCCACGCAGACGTGTGGGGCTGCTCGTCGCATCGCCGGACAGGCGTGCGACAAGGAGACACCGCGCAAGGACGACGTGAACTTCATCAAGCGTGTCGTCGCGGGCCCGGGGGACACCGTCGCGATCGTCGACGGTCACGTGATTCGCAACGGAAAGCCCACGAAGGAGCCGTTCATCAACCCGTGCGGCCAGGGCGACGACTGCAACTTCCCGAAGCCGATCACGATTCCGCCCGATCACTACTTCATGATGGGCGACAACCGTGGGCAGTCCGACGACAGCCGCTTCTGGGGTCCTGTGCCCAAGTCCTGGATCATCGGTGGCGCCTTCGCCACCTACTGGCCTCCGAAGCGGATCGGCATCTTCTAGGCCGATGGCGACCGACGGCGGCGCCGTCGCGGCGGTCGAGGTCAACGTCGGTTCCGCGGAGCCCGTGCCGGCGCAGCCTCCGGCGAAGGCCAAGCCGAAGAAGCGCCGCGGCAAGAGGCCACCCGGCCGCAAGCTCTTCCAGTACGACCGCGCCCTCGGCTTCCGGTACGTCGCCGGCGCCGACGAGGCAGGCCGGGGCTGCCTGGCTGGACCGCTGACGGCCGCAGGGGTCCTCTTCGACATGCAGGCGCTCGGCCTCCGCGAGGTGAAGGCTCTGGCCGCGCTGAACGACTCCAAGCAGCACACCCACGCCGGCCGGGAGGCGCTCTACCCGCTCGTCCTGCGCTGCGCGACGCGCGCGGTCGTGGTCTCCCGTTCGTGCGAGAGCATCGACCGGCGCGGCCTCCATCGCACGAACCTCGACGCCCTGCGTGACGCCCTCGCCCGCGTGAGCTCCGGCTTCCCGGAAGGCGAGGTCATCTGCCTTTCCGACGGGTTTCGCGTCCCGGACCTCGGCCGCGAGCAGCGGGCGATCGTCGACGGCGACTGCACGAGTGCGGCGATCGCTGCCGCGTCGATCCTCGCGAAGGTCGCTCGTGACCGCTTCATGGTCCGCGCCGAGGCCCGTCATCCCGGCTGGGCCTTCGGCGAGCACATGGGCTACTCGACCCCGGTGCACCGCGAGGCCATCCGGCGTCGGGGTGTCTCGCCACTGCACCGGATGAGCTTCGCCTCGACCGCCTACCAGCAGCTGTCGCTGTAGCTCCTGGGGGCAGAGGCCGCGGTCGGTCGCGGTGGCGGTGGCCGTGCGGTCCGCCGTGTGTCGGCTCGGCCGCCGCTCGCCGTTGCGGGCGCGACGTCAGAACGCCGCCTCGAGATGGTCCAGGCGCGCGAGTCGGCCCTGTCCGTCGACGACGATGCCGATCGCGTCGAAGCGGATCTCCCGGGTGCGGGGGCGATCCGTCACGTCGTGCAGGTAGGCCGCGGCCATCCGGCGGACCTGGGCCCGCTTGCGTTCGTGGAGTGCGTCCCACGGCGAGCCCGTGCGGCTCGCGCGCCGCGTCTTGACCTCGGTGAACACGAGGGTGTCACCCACGTAGGACACCAGGTCGAGCTCCCCGAATCGGGTGCGGTGGTTGCGCGCGAGGATCGTGTGGCCGAGGCGCTCTAGGTGCCCGGCGGCGAGCTGCTCGCCGGCGGCGCCGAGCGTGCGGCGAAGGTCGGTGGACATGCCTGGATCCTGCTCCGGCAGCCTGTCACGGCGCTACCGCACACCGGTGCCGGGGGGCCGCGCCGGTCCGCGCACTTCCGGCACAGGCCGGTGGTGGCGCCGGCACAGGCTTCGGACCTAGCGTCCCCGTCGTGCTCACCTGCGTCACCACCTTCGCCCTCGTCGGCATCGACCCGCGGCGCGTCGACGTGGAGGTCGACGTGCGGCCCGGCCTGCCGTCGTTCACGATCGTAGGCCTCGGCGATCGCTCTGTCCGCGAAGCGCGAGAGCGGGTCGCCGCGGCCATCGCCAACTGCGAGCTGCCGTTCCCGCAGCAGCGCATCACCGTCAACCTCGCGCCGGCCGGCCTCCACAAGAGCGGGCCCGGCTTCGACCTCGCCATCGCCTGCGGGATCCTGGCTGCGTCCGGCACGCTGTCCGCCGCCGCGCTCGAGCGGGTCGCCGTCCACGGAGAGCTCGCCCTCAGCGGCGAGGTCCGGCCGGCGCGGGGAACGCTCGTCGTCGCCGAGGGCGCTCGTGCCGCCGGCCTCGAGCGTCTGCTCGTCGCCCCCGAACGAGTCGGCGAGGCCGGCCTGCTCGAGGGGGTGTGCGGGGTTGCCGTGCGCGACCTGCG
>JAOPZU010000073.1 GCA_025963955.1 Solirubrobacterales bacterium | reverse complement strand
GGCCCGCCGAGCGCAGCACCGAGGCGCTGATCGAGCGCAGCACGGCCACGCCCAGGCGCGGGGTGCGGTCCGGGCTCGTCGTGACCGCGGGGGCGCCCGGGGTCGTGACGGTCCTCGTGCCCGTCACCGTCGACGTCGTGGTCGACGGCGCCGGGGCGTCCTGGTCGTCCTTTACGCCGCGCAGGAGGTCGAACAGGTCGGTGTGGTCGTTCGTCCCGAGGATGTTCGCCGCCTGCGGCCCGGTCGCCCAGACGGGGACAACGGTCCCGGTGTGCTGCTGGCTCGGCGGAGCCGGGGTCGGCGCGCCGCTTGCCTGGTAGCCCGCGGTCCCGTACGTCATCTGCAGGATCTGCCCGTCCGCCGTCCGCAGGGCGTTCGAGTACCCGGTCGGGCGGCCCGCTCCCGTCGTGTCCTCGCCGACGATCTGGCTCGTGTGACCGTGGTCGGCCGTCACGACGACGAGGGTGTCCGGGTGCGTCCTCTGGTAGTCGAGCGCCACGCCGACCGCATTGTCGAAGGCGATCGTCTCACCGACCTGCTGGCACGCGTTGGCCGCGTGGTCCTGCTTGTCGATGGACGCTCCCTCCACTTGGAGGAAGAAGCCCTTCGGGGCGCCGTCGAGCAGCTTGATGGCCTTGTCGGTCATCACCGCGAGCCCGGGCTCGCCGGCCGGGCGCCGGTTCTCCTGGCAGGTCTCGGGCGCAGGATCGCCGAGGACGGCGGTGCTGCCCTTCCACTCGAGCGACATGTTCGGCGTGTTCGTGCTGTTCTTGCCGAAGAGGCCGAGTACGGGCTTCGACGGGTCCACGCCGGCGAGGCCGTCGGCCGTGTCGACGACCTGGATGCCCTTGTCCTGCGCGGACTGGATGACCGTCTTGCCCGCGTCGGGGCCGCCGGTGATCGTCTGCGCGAACCGCGAGAAGCCACCGCCCAAGGCGACGTCCAGCTTGTGGTCGACCTCCTGCTCGGCGATCGAGCCCAGGCCGCCCACCTCCTTGCTCTCCTGCAGGCACTTCGGCGTCGCGGTCGCGACGGTCGCGGTCATGTTGGCCGGCCCGGAGCAGTTGCGGTTGGAGATGTGCGCCGCGAGGACGGCGGGCGTCGCGTCGGTCAGATCGGCCGTCGTGACGTCGCCGACCTTCTTGCCCGCCTCCTGCGCGTACTCCAGGACGGTCTTGTACGCCGCGTTGTCCCCGGGGGTGGCGAGGCTCGCGCTCGGGCCCTGGGAGTCGCGCTCGTCGACCGTCTTCCTGCCCGTCGCCCACTGGGTGCCGGTGCCGGCCGAGTCGGGGTCGTAATCGGGGGTCCTGCCGTCGCCCTTGACCGTGTAGGTCGTGTCGAAGCCGGTGAAGGGCAGGCGATCGACGTTGAGCTTGTTGCCGACGCCGCGGTAGTACCGCGCCTCGGTGATCTCCTGGGTGCCCATGCCGTCACCGAGGAGGAAGATGACGTTCTTGGGCTTGACGCCGTTGAGCCCGGAGCGGACGTCGTTGGTCCTGTTCGTCGTCCCGCCGACGGCGAGCGACGTGCCGATGCTGAGTACCGCCACGGCGCCCAGCCCCGTCAGGGAGAGTGACCGTCTGTCGAACCTGCGCATGCATCCTCCTGAGTGGGTGAAGGTCTCCATGCTCGGTTCCGGGCGACTCCGGGACGTGAACGACCGGTGAGCTTCCGGTGAACGACCGGTGATCCCGGCAGGACCTATCCTTCAGCCGCGTGCCGTTGAAGCTCGATCCCATCGCCGAGGCGCGCCGCCACTGGGAGGCGCGCTGGCCGGCCGAGCCCGCTCGGGCCATGGCCGCGATCACCTCGATCATGCGCAGCCAGCAGCTGCTGCTGGCCCGCTTCGACGAGCGCCTGAAGCCCTTCCGCCTGACGTTCCCCCGGTACGAGGCGCTGATGCTGCTCTCGTTCACGACCGCGGGCGAGCTGCCGATCGGGAAGATGGGAGAGCGACTCCAGGTGCACCGCAGCTCGGTCACCAACGTCGTGGAGAAGCTCGTCGCCGACGGTCTGGCCGAGCGCATCCCGCACCCCACGGACGGCCGCGCGACGCTCGTGCGCATCACGTCCGCCGGACGGGAGGTCGCCGCGGCTGCGACCGAGGTCCTGAACGCCGACCTCTTCGGCCTGCGCGCGCTCGCGCCGGCCGACCAGGAGGAGCTGGTCCGGGTGCTCCGTGAGCTGCGCCGCGACGTCGGCGACTTCGGCCGACCCGGCTGAAAGTCGCGGTTCGCCCCGGCGGGGTGCCGGGTAGGTGGAAGTGCGCGCATCCGTCGTCTACAATCCGGCGAAGATATGCGGACTTCCACCTATTCTGGGATCTAGACATGGCCATCGCCGATTCGCCCAACGTCCCGACCACGCACGAGCAGTGGCAGCAGGCCTACGGCCTCTCGCCTGAGCTCAAGGAGCGGTACACGACGCTGTCGGACCTCGAGATCGACCCGCTCTACGTCCCGCAGGACGGCACCCCCGTGCCGGCGGAGATCGGCTATCCCGGTCAGTACCCGTACACCCGCGGTGTCTACCCGTCGATGTACCGCGGCCGCATGTGGACCATGCGGCAGTTCGCCGGCTTCGGCACCGCGGAGGAGACGAACGAGCGCTTCCGCTACCTCCTGGACCACGGGCAGACCGGGCTCTCGACCGCCTTCGACATGCCGTCGCTCATGGGTCACGACTCCGACCACCCGCTGTCGCTCGGCGAGGTGGGCCGTGAGGGCGTCGCGATCGACACCGTCGACGACATGCAGACGCTGTTCCAGGGCATCGACCTCGGCAAGGTCTCGGTGTCGATGACGATCAACGCCCCGGCCGCGATCATGCTCGCCAACTACATCGTCGCCGCGGAGCGCCAGGGCGTCGCGCCTGAGCACCTCAACGGCACGATCCAGGCGGACATCCTCAAGGAGTACATCGCGCAGAAGGAGTGGTGCTTCCCGATCGATCCGGCCATGCGCCTGCTCGGGGACATGATCCAGTACTCCACCGAGAAGATGCCGCGCTGGAACTCGGTCTCCGTCTCCGGGTACCACATCCGCGAGGCCGGGGCGACCGCTGCGCAGGAGCTCGCCTTCACCCTGAAGGACGGCCTGACCTACGTCGAGGAGGCCGTCGCGCGCGGGCTGGACGTCGACGACTTCGCGCCGCGCCTGTCGTTCTTCTTCAACGCCCAGATCGATTTCTTCGAGGAGATCGCGAAGTACCGCGCCGCCCGCCGCATCTGGGCCCGCGAGCTGCGCGAGACCTTCGGCGCGAAGAACCCGAAGTCGTGGCTCATGCGCTTCCACACGCAGACCGCCGGCGTCTCCCTGACCGCCCAGCAGCCGCTGAACAACATCGCGCGGACCGCGATCGAGGCGCTGGCCGGGGTCCTCGGCGGCACGCAGTCGCTGCACACCAACTCGCACGACGAGGCGCTCGCGCTGCCGACCGAGAACGCGGTCCGCATCGCCCTGCGCACGCAGCAGATCATCGCGCACGAGACCGGGGTCACGAACACGATCGACCCGCTCGGCGGCTCCTGGTTCGTCGAGCAGCTGACGGACAAGCTCGAGGCCCAGGCGTACGAGTACTTCGCCAAGATCGACGAGCTCGGCGGCATGGTCGAGGCGGTCAAGCAGAACTACCCTCAGCGCGAGATCGCCGACGCGTCCTACGAGCTGCAGGGCGAGATCGACGCCGGGCGCCGCATCGTCGTCGGCGTCAACGCGTACACCGAGGGCAACGAGCT
>JAOPZU010000068.1 GCA_025963955.1 Solirubrobacterales bacterium | reverse complement strand
GGAGCAGCGCGCCGACGTCGGCCGCGGCATCCGGCTGTGCTTCGACGAGCGCGGGGCGCCGGACGCGCCGCTCGTGATCCTGATCATGGGCCTCGGCCTGGACCTCTGCTGGTGGCGCGAGGACTTCTGCGACGCGCTGGCTGCGCGGGGCTTCCGGGTCGTCCGCTTCGACAACCGCGACATCGGGCGCTCGACCCACCTGGAGGGCCCGGGGGTCTCCGCGCTCGGGTTCCTGCGCCGGCGCGCGGACCCGGTCTACACGCTCGGCGACATGGCCGACGACGCCGCGGGGCTCGTCGCGGAGCTCGACCCGCGCGGTGCGCACGTGGTCGGCGTGTCGCTCGGCGCGATGATCGCGCAGGAGGTGGCCATCCGGCACCCGGCGCTGACCCGGTCGCTCGTGTCGATCATGGGCCGCCCGGGGGACGGGAGGACCGGGAAGGTGTCCCGGCGGATGATGCCCCAGTTCCTGCGCTCCGGCCCGCGCGACCCGGAGGGCCAGGTCGAGTACCTCGTCCGGACCTTCCGCCGCATCGGCTCCCGGGGGCGCACGGAGGCGGACGACGAGGACGTCCGGCTGACGCTGCGCCGCTCGATCTCCCGCGAGAGCGGCGACGGGACCGGCGGCGGCCGCCAGCTCGCGGCGATCATCGCCGAGCGCGACCGCACGACCGGCCTGAACGGGCTCAGGATGCCCGCGCTGGTCGTCCACGGCCGGCGCGACCTCGTGATCCTGCCCTCCGGCGGTCGGGCCACGGCGGCGGCGGTTCCGGGCGCCGAGCTGCTGGAGCTCGAGGACATGGGGCACGACCTCGCGCGCTGGACGTGGCCCGCGGTGCTCGACGGGATCGAGCGGACGGCGGCGCGGGCCGCCTGAGCGCCCGCGCCGTCGCAGGGTCCGCTAGCCCCGCTTGCCCAGCAGGTAGTGGCTCACGAGCCAGCGGTCGCCCTGCTGGTAGCGCCAGATCTCGTCCGTCGAGAGCAGGAACAGGCGCCACCCGCCGAGCAGCACCTGCGCCTGCCGGCGGGTGCGGCCCTGGGACTGCAGCAGCGCCAGCGCCTCCTCCGCGCGCGCGTCCAGCTGCGCGAGCCAGGCGACGAGCGTCTTGGCGTAGTGCGTCCCGTTCACGACCCAGCGGTCCTCGAGCTGGAGGTCGCGCTGGAAGCGCGTCATCAGGTCGTGCGAGGGCATCAGGCCGGCGGTGAAGAAGCGCTCGGCCGCCCACGTGGACTCGAAGAGGTAGGGCAGCGTGCGGTGGCTGAAGACGTGGACGAAGAGCTTGCCGTCGTCCTTCAGCCACGTGGAGATGCGCCGGATGAGCTCCTGCCAGTTGCGCATGTGCTCGAACATCTCGATCGACATCACGCGGTCGAACTCGCCGGCCTGAGGCGCGAAGTCGTTGACGTCCGCGGTGATGATCTCGAGGTTCGTGAAGCCGCGCTCGCGAGCCTGGGCCTCGATCCACTCGCGCTGGCCGTGCGAGTTGGAGACCCCGGTGATGCGGGCGTTCGGGTAGCGCTCGGCGAGCCACAGCGACAGCGACCCCCAGCCGCAGCCGAGGTCGAGGATGCGCATCCCGTCCCGCACGCCGGCGCGCTTGCAGGTGAGGTCGAGCATGTCCTCCTCGGCCTGGCGCAGCGTCGTGGTCCCCGGCTCCCACAGGCAGCCGGAGTACTTGCGGCGCGGCCCCAGGACGATCCCCAGGAACTCCGCCGGCAGCTCGTAGTGCTGCTCGTTCGCCTTCTCCGGGACCTCGGCGATCGGGCCCGTGGTCATCCGGTGCAGCAGCGCCTTCAGGCGAGCCTCCTGCTCCTCCACGCCCCCGCGCGACTCGTGCCGCTCGCGCCAGTGCGCGCCGTACCGGGACCCGATGCGCAGGGCGGCGTCGGGGACGATGCCCCGGCCGAGCCCGGCGTCCAGCATGCGATATCTCAGAGCGCTCACGAGGACCTGTTTCGTGCCGGGAGCGGGAAAGGATCACCGCGGGCGCGGCGGCGGCGGCCCGTCGTGGCGCGGGAGCCCGTCCTCGTACGGGACCTCCCAGGGCGCGAGCTCGCTTGCGAAGGAGTGGAACTGGATCG
The DNA here is from genome assembly GCA_025963955.1 of Solirubrobacterales bacterium. Lineage (GTDB taxonomy): Bacteria > Actinomycetota > Thermoleophilia > Solirubrobacterales > Solirubrobacteraceae > Paraconexibacter. Next base: position 1,328 of record JAOPZU010000068.1, on the reverse strand, counting down.
TGATGCCCGGGTCCCCGTCCAGCGGCCCGAGCCGCACCGACACCTCCTCGCCGTCCGGCCAGGAGCCGCCGAAGAGGCTCGAGCCGCAGACGCGGCAGAAGACCTTGGCCATGCCGCCGTCGGCCGGGCGCCAGACCCTGAGCAGCTCGGCGCCCGCGAGCAGGGTGAAGCCGGCGGCGGGCACCCGGCCCTGGGCCGATCCGACGCTGCCGGAGTGCTTGCGGCACCGCGTGCAGTGGCACAGGTTCGCCCGGCGGAAGGGTGCGGTGATCGCGTAGCGCACGCCGCCGCACAGGCAGCTGCCGTGGAGCGGACGTTCCGGAGACGGCGGGGCGGCGGGCACGGGGCGAGTATCCCGCGGTGTGGTGGCGGCGGGAGCCGGGGGCGGGGTGCGGCGAGTGGAGCCGGCGGCGGGGCGGTGGCGAGCTGCGGCGGGGCGGCGCACGTTCGCTGGCCTCGGTGCACCAAACGTGCGCCGCCGCCGTCCACTCAGCGCCGTCCGCCGTCCGCCCGCCGTCCGCCCGCCCGCTCACACGCGGTGCGCCAGCGTCGACAGCAGGTCGTCCACGGCGCCCGGGGCGTCCTCGTCGAGGTGGCGGCCGGTGATGCGCACGACGAGCCAGCCGACGGCCGCCAGGCGCCGGTCCCGCAGGCGGTCCGCGTCGAACGAGGGGTCGTTGTCGTGGTGGCCGCGGAAGTCGAGCTCCACGACCGTCCGCTGGTCCGGGAAGACGATGTCCCCGAGGTAGACCTCTCCGCTCGGAAGGCGGATCTCCAGGTTGCGCTGGTAGGGCGGCAGTTCCCCCATCCTCGGGACGAGGGCCAGCCAGAAGCGATCCTCCAGAGTGCCGCGCGAGGGTCCGCGACCCGGATCGGCCGCGAGCCTGCGCAGCGCTCGCCGCAGCGGTCCGCGGCCCCGGTGCCCGCCCGCCCGATCGAGGATCGCGAACAGCGAGCGCTTGCGGCCGCCGTGCAGCGTCAAGGCCTGCCGGACGGCCACCAGGAGAAGTCCCTCGCTCTCGGTGGCCGCCAGGTCGAGCAGGGTCCGCGCGAGCGAGGTCACGCGCAGCCCGTCGCGGCGCGTGAGATCTGACGGCGGGAGCCGCGCCTGGTGCGCGACCACCCCACGCCGGCTGCGCCGATGCCGGCGGCTGGTGACGTGCACGACGCGGCCGAAGGCGGGGTCCTTGATCAGCTGCCAGATCACGGCGGCGGTGCGGTGGCTGAGCGCGGAGTCCGGGTCCCCATGGAGCAACGCCGCCCAGCAGCGGCCGCGGGCGGACGGCGGCGCCGGCGTCATCGCGTAGACGCCGGCGCCGAGCGCCTGC
>JAOPZU010000032.1 GCA_025963955.1 Solirubrobacterales bacterium | reverse complement strand
CGAGCAGCTCGGCGGCGGCACGGCGGAGGGTCAGCGCCGTGCCGTCGTCCATCCCGTCCTCGACGACGGCGCGCAGCAGCGGGTGCGTGAAGCGGTAGGTGCCGCTCCCGGCGAGGATCTCGCTGCGCTGCAGGGTGGTGGCGGCAGCGCCTGCCGCCGCCGGATCCAGGCCGGACAGCGTGGCCACCGCCCCGAGCGTGACCCCGTCGCCGAGCACCGCCACCGCCCGGGCGACGCGCTCGGCCTCCGACCCCGCTGCGGCGATCCGCCGTTCGACGTCGGCGCCCAGCCCGGTCACGGCATCGGGGACCAGGTCCCGTCCGTCGGCGGCCGCCCGGCTGAGCTCGCGCAGGTAGAGCGGATTGCCGTCAGCCGTGCGGACGCAGGACGCCCGCAGCGCGGAAGCGACGCCGTCCGCCCAGCTCTCGACGAGCGCAGCCGCGGCGGCATCGCTCAGCGGCCGCGGTCGCACGACGAGGGTGGCCGCGTCGCCCAAGGCGGCGAGCAGCTCGCGTGGGGCGTCCGGCTCGCCCGTGCGCACGCCTATCGCCAGGGCCAACGCCGGGCCGGTCAGGCGGCGCGCCACGTAGGCCAGCAGCCGGAGGGACTCCGGGTCGCTCCACTGGGCGTCGTCGACGACGAGCAGCAGGTCGGTGGTCGCGGCGCGGTCCTGGACGGCGTCGGTCAGCTGCCGGATGCCGGTCAGTCCACCGTCGTCCGCGGCGGGAGCGGTGACGCCCAGCAGCTGCTCGGCGACGCCGAAGGCGAAGGCCCGCTCCAGGCGGGTGGCCCGGACGCACAGCACCGTCCGGCCGGCCTCGGTGCCGAGCGCCTGCGCCGCCGCCAGCAGCGCCGACTTGCCGATGCCCGCGGGACCCTCGACCACGACGGTTCCGCCGTCGCCGACGAGCTGCGCGAGCGCGGTCAGCTCGGCATGTCGCTCGGCGAGCACCCGGCGATCATCCACGACCGGACGGTGATCCGGGGGTGCTGCGCAGATAAGACCCGGGTGGCCACCTCTCGCGGGTCCTGGCGCCGATGAGCAGGCTCCGGACCATGACCGCCCGCCGCCTCGCCCTGCCCGTCGCCGTCGTCTTCGCCGCCGTCCTCCTCGTCGGCAGCCTCGTGGCGCCCGCGCCGCCGGGCGTCGGCGCGTCCGGCGCGTCCGTCCTGGCCTGGGCGCACGACCACGGCGACGCGATCCGCTGGCAGGCGTGGCTCGTGATGCTGTCGTCCCTCGCCGGCGGCACGCTCGTCGCCCTCGTCCACCGGCACGTCTCCCGCGGTCCCGAGGCCACCGCCTACCTCGTCGGTGCCGTGCTCAGCGTCACGGTCGTGGCCGTCGCCACGCTCGTGCGCCTGGCGCTCGCCCGCACGGGGATGGGCACGGGAGACCCCGCTCACGCCCGCCTGCTCGCCGACCTGGACGCGTACTGGGCGCCGTTGGTGACCTTCCCGATCGCCCTGCAGGCCGCCGCCCTGGCCGTGGCGGCGCGACGCGGCAGCCTGCCGCGCTGGGTCGGGGCGATCAGCCTGGTGCTGCTGGCCGAGCAGCTCGCGGAGAGCGCCACGATCTTCGGCAGCCACGGCTTCTTCGCCCCGGGCGGGTCGATGAACACCGACCTGGGCCCGCTGCTCTACGTCGTCTGGCTCGTCGCGCAGGGGGCGGCCCTCTCGCGATCGACGCCGGCCGGGCCCGGTTCCCGCGACGACGGGCGCGGGACGTAGGGCGTGCGGGAGGCACCGCGCTCCGCGGCCGGCGCGCGCATCTCATTTTCAGCTCACGCCCTTCACCTAGCGTTCACGATCGTGTTGCCCTCCGGTGAACCGACCCGCTTCGCGACGGCCAGACCGTGAAGGGCGGCATCGAGGTGTCGGACCTCGTCCTGCGCCTGTTCGTCGACCTGACGAGCATCGGGCTGCTCGCGCTGCTCATCGGGCAGCGCCGGCCCCGCCGGGGGCTGTTCGTCGTGTTCACCGCGTTCAACGTGGTGCTCTTCTCCGTGCTGACGGTGATCACCGAACGGCATATCGGCCCCGCGGTCGGGTTCGGGCTCTTCGCCCTGCTGTCCATCGTCCGTCTGCGCTCGGAACCGTTCTCCAACCAGGAGCTGTCCTACTTCTTCAGCGCCCTGGGGTTGGCGCTGATCAACGGCATCCGCATCCAGGACCGCTGGGTCAGCGTCGTCCTGGACGCCGTGATCCTGTTGACGCTGTTCCTCGTCGATCACCCCGCGATCCACCAGCGAACCTCGCGCACCCGGGTCACGCTGGACCACGTGCTGACCGAGCCCCGGGCACTGCACGCCGAGCTCGAGCGGCGGCTGGGCGTGCGCGTCGTGGAGGTCACCGTCATCGAGGTGGACTACGTCCGGGAGTCGATGCGGGTGATGGTCCGCTCCGTCCAGCCTGGCGGTACCGCCGAGCCCGCCGGCGACATGGGCGACTTCGACGCGGAGGACCGGCGATGAGCACCGTCACCTCGATGCCCATACCGATCGCCCGGCACCTGCACGCCGGCGCGTCGATCGGCCTGGACGAGCTCCAGCGCACCGCGGCGCTGCGCACGCGCGTGGACCGCAAGTACATCGTCGACTGGGCCACCCTGGAGCACCTCCTCGACGCGATCAGCAGCACCCATCGCCCCCTCGAGATCGACGGCACGCGGGTCTTCCGGTACGAGAGCGTGTACTTCGACTCGGCGGACCTGGCGGCCTTCCGCGCGCACATGCAGCAGCGTCGCCGCCGGTTCAAGGTCCGCACGCGCCTCTACGTGGACAGCGGCCTCCAGACGTTCGAGGTCAAGCTCAAGGGCCGGCGGGGGGAGACGGTCAAGCACCAGTTGCCGTACGCCGGCCAGGACCGCGCCACGATCGCCGAGCCCGCGCGGGAGTTCCTGACCGCGCGTCTGGCGGAGGCCTACCCGCAGCTGGAGGTCCCCGACCTGATGCCGGTGCTCACGAACCGCTACCGGCGCGTGACGCTCGCCGCCGGGGGCGAGCGGCTGACCTGCGACTTCGACCTCTCCTACGCCGACGCGGCGGGGGAGGTCCCCGGCCTCGATGCCGGCTTCGTGATCCTGGAGAGCAAGTGCGAGCGCGGCACCGGCTCCGTGGACCGCGAGCTGCGCCGGCTCGGGATCGCGCCGGTCGCGTGCAGCAAGTACTGCGTCGGCATCGGGCTGCTCCGCGCGGACGTCAGGGTCAACGACCTGCGCTGGCTGCTGCGTCGGTACTTCACCGGACACGACCGCGGCCCGGGACACCCGCTCGAGCTGCGGCAGGCCGCGCGTGTCTAGCCCTCGCGCGCTGTCCGCCCGCGCGGTCCGGGGCGCCATGCTGGGCGTGCTGCTCGCGCTCGGGCTCGCCGCCCTCGCCCTCAACCTCCCCGCCGGAACTCACGCCTCCAAGCCGGCCGGAGCCCTCAAGGGCGAGCCGGTCCCGACCCTCTTCCCCACCGCCCGCCTCGGTCTCGTCGAGCGGCTCGTCCGCGCTGAGCAGGCCCGCGCCCGCCGCGACATCGTCCGCTACCTCACGGCCTTCCCCGGGCGCAACGACCCGGTCTTCGCGACCTTCGCGCTCAACAGCGTGGGCCCGCCGCCGACCGGCGCCGCCCAGCAGGCCGAGCTCGGCTTGCTGCATCGCATCGACGCCCGGCGTACCGCGGTCGGGGTGCGGGCGGCCACGTGGCTCGAGAGCCACGGCAAGCACGACATCTGGAAGCTCTACCTCAAGCAGTTCCAGCAGCAGGCCCCGAAACCCGCGGCGGCGCGGGCCAAGACGCTGTTCCGGGCCAGTTACCTGCTCGCGAACACGATCGCCAAGACCGGCAAGGCCCGCTTTGCCCGGCCCTCGCCCTACATCACCGATCCGACGTTGCGCGCCCTAAACCAGAAGCGCTTCGCGAAGAAGTTCTCCTATCCCGCGAAACACGCGGTCATCGCGTTCACCCTGGCCCCGCAGCTCAGCCGGCTGGAGCCTGCCCGCGCCGGTGAGTTCCGCTACATGGCCGACGAGATCGCCTACTCGCGCATCTACGCGGGCGGCCACTACCCCAGCGACATCGCCGCGGGCGCCTACCTCGGCACCCTGATCAGCGAGTACGAGCGCCGCGTGCCGGCCCCGCCCGCCTGACCCGGCGCGGCCGCAGCGCGTCCGCCTCATTCTCGTCTCAGACCGCCCCCGTAGCGTTCTCCGGGTGAACGACCCCCTCCCGCCCGACGCGCATCCGCAGGTTCTCGCGGTCGACGCGGTCGGCGTCACCAAGCGCTACGGCGCGCTGACGGCCGTCGACGACATCAGCCTCCAGGTCGCTCAGGGCGAGGTCTACGGCGTGCTCGGCCCGAACGGGGCCGGCAAGACGACCTTCCTGCGGATGTTGTTCGGGCTGATCCGGCCCGACGCGGGCACGATCCGGCTCTTCGGCCGGACCTGGGAGGAGGCCGGGACCAGGGTCCTCGACGGCATCTCCGGCTTCATCGAGAGCCCGAAGTTCTACCCGTACCTCACGGGCCGCCGGAACCTGGAGGGGCTGGCCCGGCTGGACGGCGGCGCCGCGCCCGGGCGGTTGGAGGAGGTCCTGGAGATCGTCGACCTCGCCGGCCGGGCCGACGAGAAGGTCGGCGGCTACTCCTTCGGCATGCGCCAGCGTCTCGGCGTGGCGGCCAGCCTGCTGCGGGAGCCGCGGCTGCTCGTGCTCGACGAGCCCGCCAACGGCCTGGACCCGGCGGGCATCCGCGACATGCGCGCGCTCGTGGGACGCCTGGCGGCGAGCGGCCTGACGGTCCTGCTCAGCTCGCACGACATGGCCGAGGTCGAGGGGGATCTGCGACAACGTCACCATCATGCGCACCGGCTCCGTCGTCTACCACGGCGGCATCGCCGAGCTTCGCGAGCGCGCCCCGGAGCAGGGGCACCGCATCAGCACCGACGACGACGCCCGCGCCCTGGCGCTGAGCACGGCGCACCCGGGGCTGGACGTCTCCGCCCACCCCGACGGCGGCCTCATCGCCGTCGGCGCCCAGCCGGACGTCGACGCCTACGTCCGGGCGCTCGTCGCGGACGGCGTCGCCCTCCGCGGGCTCGAGCTGTCCGAGGCGCCCCTGGAGTCCCTGTTCTTCATGCTCACCGAGTCAGCCCCCGGCGGCGTCCCCGCGGACCTGGCCCACCCCGTGACCGGAGCCTCCTCATGACCGCCGTCAGCGACGTCGTCGCGACCGCTCCTCCCGCGGAGCGGACCGCCCATCGCCGTCCGACGTTGCGTGACGCGGTCGCCTGGGAGCTCACCAAGCTCGCCGCGCAGGCCCGCGTCCGCGTGACGCTGCTCGTCTGCCTGATCGCACCGCCGCTGATCGTGCTCGTCATCGACGCTCAGCAGCGCCCGCCGAAGGACTCGCTCTACGGCCGCTACATCCACCACAGCGGCTTCGCCGTCCCGCTGCTCATGCTCGGGTTCGCCGCCCAGTGGGTGCTGCCGCTGCTGACCGCCATCGTCGCGGGCGACATCTTCGCCAGCGAGGACCAGCACGGCACGTGGAAGACGGTCCTGACGCGTTCGGTCAGCCGTGCGCAGGTGTTCTGGGCCAAGACGATCACCGCGCTCGGCTTCGCTCTGGCCGTGCTCCTCGTCATGGCGGCGAGCACCATCCTCTCGAGCATCCTGATCGTCGGGCATCAGGACCTGACCGGCCTGACCGGGCAGGTCATCCCGTCCGGGACGGCCGCCCGCCTGGTGATCGAGAGCTGGGCGGTGGCGCTCGCGCCGCTGCTCGGCTTCACCTGTCTGGCGATCCTGCTCTCCGTTCGCACCCGCAACCCGGCGTTCGGCATCGCCGCGCCCGTCGTCATCGGCATGGTCATGCAGCTCGCCGGCGGCCTCGGCGGGGTGGAGGCCATCCGGCCCCTCCTGCTGAGCACCCCGTTCGAGTCCTGGCACGGCCTGCTCGTCGAGCACCCGTTCCACGGCCCGCTCGTCACCGGCCTGATCACCTCGGCGATCTGGTGCGTGCTGACCCTGGGCGCCGCGTTCGTCCTGCTCCGTCGCCGCGACATCACCGGAGGCTGATCCATGCCCCTCACGCACCTCCGCCGCCCGCTGACGCGCGCGGCCGTTCTGCTCGCCGCCGCCCTGGCCGTCGTAGGGCTGAGCGCCTGCGGCGGCTCGGACATCACCCGGGCGCGCCTGGAGCGCAGCCTTCCGCAGACCTTCGCCAACCTCTACGTCCAGCAGGCGAAGCTCCTCGGCCACCAGGGCATCACGGTGCGGTCACTGCACCCGCGGGCCAGCTGCGACAAGGGCGGCCCGAAGAAGCCGGACACGGGCCCGGGCGCCGACTGGATCTGCCAGATGAGCTGGCAGGACCCGAACGTCCCGCTGCCCGACGGCTTCGGCAAGTTCGAGCTCAACGTCCACAGCAACGACTGCTACACCGCCGGCGGCCCGTCGAAGCTCGTCGGCCTGATCACCATCGCCGACACGCACGGCACCGACGTCGACAACCCCGTCTTCGAGTTCGACGGCTGCTTCGACCCGCACGGCTCCGACAAGCCGACCGGGGTGACGTTCGCCACGACGAGCACCACCCCCGCCACCCCCGCAGCAGGCCCGGCCACGTTGACGCTCCCGACCGGGCGGCTGAGCGTGGACCCGCGAGGCACGGCGCCCATCGTGCTGATCTGCGCCACCGGCGACGGCGGCTGCGCCGGCACCCTGACCGCCACGAGCGGCGCCCGGACCCTCGGACGAACGACCTACGCGGTCGCCGCCGGCAAGAACGCCACCGTGGCGCTCCCGCTCCACGGGGCCCGCCCCGGAGCGCGGCTCACGCTGCGCGCCCGGCCGGTGATCGGCACGGTCCAGCCCGCCACGTCGACCGTGGCCGTGGCCAGAGCCGGAGGTTCGGCGGCGACGCCCGGGGCCACGGCGAGGAAGCCGTGGTGATTCGCCGCTCCCGGTGAC
>JAOPZU010000310.1 GCA_025963955.1 Solirubrobacterales bacterium | reverse complement strand
GCCGAAGGCGTGCGCCACCGCGACGGCGGCGCGCTCCAGCAGCGCCGGGTCCCCGTCCGTCCAGCACAGGAAGGCGAGCTGCGGCCCGCCCAGGGCGTGGCCGAGTGCGCGCTCCGCAGCCGTCCGGTCCACGTCCTCGCCGGCCAGGACGGCGCGCACGACGTCGGCGCGGACGATGGCCGCGCGGCGCTGGCGACGCTCCCGCTCGGCCACGTGCTCAGCGCCCACGCGCGAAGAGATCGAGTCGACGTAGTCGAACACGAACGCGGCCGTCTCGCGCAGTGCGACGACCAGGCGCTCCCGGTCGGGGACCGCCTCGACCAGCGCGGCGCTCCACTTCTCCCAGAAGAAGGCGTGGCCCAGGCGGTAGAAGCGCAGCGTCGCGTCCACACCGCCGCCGCGCGCGGCCATCCGCCGCGCGTGCTCGAGGGCGGCGACGGGCGCCTCGGTCGCCGAGGCCGGGATGCCGTGCCGGATCATCGACAGGACCGCCTCCGTGTTCGACGCGCACGACGCGAGCGTCAGGCCGGCGATGTCCGGGTCCCCCGCGACCTCCGGCAGCCGCGCGGTGAGGTAGGCGTACATCTCCTGAGCGACTGCGTCCAGGTCCCGGGCCCAGAGCCCCGCGAGCTCGCGCGCCTCGCTGATCGTGACCTCGGCCGGGGGGGAGGGGAAGGCGCCCACGGCCCCAGCCTCCCATGTGGAGCCCCGGATGCGCGAGGATGCAGCCGTGCCGGCGCCGTCGCCTCAACCACTCGACCTGGCGGCGCTTCTGGCCGCCGTCGAGGCCGCCCCGCCGGTGGCGGCCGCCGAGGTGGTCGGCGAGCAGCTGCGGCAGGCGCTCGGCGCCCGCGACGTCAGCTTCCTGATCGCGGACTACGGCGGGCAGTCGCTCATCCGCCTCAGCCACGTCGAGCGGGACAACGGCCGCACCGGGCGCGAGCGCCGCGACACCCTCGCGATCGCCGGCACGCCGTACGGGCGCGCGCTGTCGGAGCAGGACGTGCAGGTGGTGAGCGAGGACGACGAGTGCCGGGTCTACGCGCCCGTCACCAGCCGTGGGGAGTCGGTCGGCGTCCTCGAGCTGTTGCTCGGATTCCCGCCGGGGCCGGAGGCCCTGGCGAGCATCGCGGTCGCGGCGCACGCCCTGGCCTACGTCATCATCGCGGGGCGGCGCTTCACCGACCTGTTCGAGTGGGGCCAGCGCTCGCTGCCGCTGTCGTTGGAAGCGGAGATCCAGCACCGCCTGCTGCCCGGCTCCTACACCTGCGAGGGCGGGCAGTTCACGCTCGCGGGGTGGCTCGAGCCGGCAGGCGACGTCGGCGGGGACACCTTCGACTTCAGCGTGGAGCGCGACACACTGCACCTGTCCATGAGCGACGCGATGGGGCACACGCTCGACGCGGCGCTGCTCGCCACCGTGTTCGTGGGGGCGCTGCGCAACGCGCGGCGCGGAGGCGTCACGCTCCAGGAGCAGGCCCACCGGGCGCACCAGGCGCTCTGCGCGTACGCCGGGTCCGGCGCGTTCGTCACCGGGCAGGTCGCCCGCGTCGACCTGCGCACGGGGCTCGCCCGCCTGGTCAACGCCGGGCACCCGGCGCCCGTCCTCGTCCGGGCGGGCGAGTCGGCGCAGGTCCGGCTCGAGATCGACCCGCCGTTCGGCGTGTGGACCCAGACCGCCCACCGGGTGCAGGAGTTCGCGCTGCGGCCCGGCGACCGGCTCGTCTTCCTCACGGACGGCATGCTCGAGCGCAACGCCGACTCGGTGGACGCCGCCGGCATCCTCGCGCGCAGCCGCGACCTGCATCCGCGCGAAGCGGTCCAGGACCTCGTGCGCCGCGTCGTGGAGGCGTGCGGCGGCGAGCTGCGCGACGACGCGACCGTCCTGTGCCTGGACTGGCACGGCCCGGGCGAGGAGCGGGACTCCAGCGGCGGAGCGGACGGCTGAGCAACGGGCCGGGGCGGGCGCTCGGCTGCGCCCCAGGCGTCAGGCCGGAAGCGCCGCCTCCCGTGGCGCGTCGACCCGCGGGGCGAGGCGCTGCAGCTCGGCCAGGCCCGTGGTGACGCCCGCGGCCAGGACGTCGACGTCCGGTGTCGCGTCCCGGTCCGCGCAGATGCCGATCATCAGCCGCCCGTCGTAGGAGAGGATCGCCAGGGCGACGGTGTGGTCGGCGGCGATCGGGACGAGCGGCCAGATCGCCTCCAGCGGCGCGCCGAACGCCGTGAGCGGCACCGGGACGCCCGGCACGTTGGTGATCGTGACGTTGAACAACCGCTTGGCGAAGAGCGACCGCGCCAGCACCCGGTGCAGGACGGGCGGGGCGAGCGCGCCCAGCGCCAGCAGGGTGTCGGTGCCGAGGGGCTGCGTGGAGCGCTTGACGGCGGCCGTCCCCGTGCGGATGAGCTCGTAGCGGACGAGCGGGTTCGCGACCCCGACCGGCAGCTCGACGAACAGCGAGGAGATGTGGTTGCCCGGCGACTCGTCTGTCCTGACGCTCATCGGCACCATGGCCCGCAGGCCGCGGTCGGGCAGCGGCTCCTCACGAGAGAGCAGCAGCTCCCGCAGCCCCGTGCAGGCGGCGGCGAGCACGACATCGTTGACGGTGCCGCCGAGCCGGCCCGTGATCTGCCGGACCTCGCCGAGATCGACGGTCACGCCACGCAGGATGCGGCGGGCGCCGATGGGCGCGTTGATGCTCGTGGCGGGAGCGGCGATGAGCTCCTGGGTGACCAGGAGCTCCGCGAGGGCGTCGGCCCGGCGGAGCGTCTCACGCGGATGCACCGCCGCCCGGGCCGGGCCCCGCAGCGCGCGCACCGCCCTGTCGAGGCGTCCGGGGGTCCCCGCCGTCCCGGCCTGGGCCGGTGCCGGCGCGCCGGCCAGGGCGTCGCCGATCCCGTCGAGCAGCAGATGCCCCGCCTGCACCGCGCCCACGCCGTCGACCAGGCAGTGGTGCGTCTTGGTGACCAGCGCCCAGTGCCCGTCCGCCAGCCCGTCGACGACGGCGATCTGCCACAGCGGCAGCGAGCGCTCCAGCCGCCGCGAGTAGTACTCACCGGCCCAGTCCAGCAGCTCGTCCCAGCCGCCCGGCTGCGGCAGCCGGGCGGAGATGACGTGGCGGGCCACGTCGAAGTGCGGATCGTCGATCCAGCGCCGCCAGGTGAGGGAGCCGGCGCTCGGGCCCTCCAGCCGCTGGCGGTAGCGCGGCAGGGCGTGCAGGCGCTCCTCGAGCTGGGCGCGCAGCTCATCGACGGTCGGGGTGCCGCCGGCGGGCCGTGGACCGAAGACGAGGACCGCGCCGAGGTGCATGTGGGCGCAGCTGTCGGCGTCCTCCAGCTCCAGGAACGTGCCGTCCAGCGCGGTGAGGCGGTCGTGGATGCTCGGCATGGCCACACCGTAGGAGCCGGCCGCGGCCGCTCCATCCGCAGGGGCTGCGGACGCGGGTGCGTAGAACGCCGCAGGCCTTCGGGGCGACCGCGGCGACGTGCAGGCCGCCCGCCCGCGCCGTAGTGTCGGACCATGAGAGAAGACATCGAGTTCGTGTCCGGTGGCGTGACCCTCCGCGGCTGGTTCTACGCGCCGGACGGAGCCGCGGGCGAGGTCCCGTGTGTCGTCATGGCCCACGGCTTCGCGGCAGTGAAGGAGATGCACCTGGACGACTACGCCGAGGTCTTCACGGCGGCCGGCCTGGCGTGCGTGGTCCGACCATCCGGGCTTCGGGGCCAGCGACGCCGGCGTCGGGAAGCCGCGGCAGGTGATCGACCC
>JAOPZU010000008.1 GCA_025963955.1 Solirubrobacterales bacterium | reverse complement strand
CCCAAAGTCACACTATGAGTGTAGAACTCACACTATGAGTGATGTTGGGGGCGGCTTCGTCCCGGATCCAGCCACCGCCGTTCGACGAGATGACGAGAACGAGGGCGTCTTCCGCACCTCAGCGTTCGCGGGCGTCGAGCGGCTCCCGGTGGTCCATACGCGACGGTCCGCACAGCGATGAAGCGTCGTCATCGCGGAGACCTGCCGCTGGCTTGTCGCCGTGCGGGTGGCCGGTCGGACGCTGGGCCGCGCGAGAGCGAGCTCGAGGAGGCGCTTGCAGCCGCCATGCTCGTGATGCTCCTCACCGCCTCGAACACGTTGTGGACGGCCGCGATGATCAACCAGCGACTCGCGCGGTGGGACGTCCTGATCACCGCCGACCACCTCGAGCGGTTACTCGAGCAGATGGTGAGCGCCGGCCTTGTCCGCGCTGGCGAACAGGGATGGCGGGGTGGCCCGCTTGTCGAATCGCGTGTGGACGTGGACTTAAGCCACGCGTTCGCCCCGTTCGACTTCGTCGCGGCGTTTTCTGCCCATCCCGATGCGCCTCGACCGCATCAGCACACTTCGGTTGAGGAACTTCAGGCCGGTCTCAGCGAAGCGCTCATCAACGTCGCAGAAGCGGCGCTGGCAGAGGACGCACTCATCGCGGAATTCGAGCGGAGCTGGCGGCCGGTAGCCGCGTACACGGCAGATTTGAAGATGGTGGTTGACGATTTGGTGGCCGCCATCGAATGGCAATCGTGAGGCTCGCCCACCAGCTGCGAGACGGCCAAGGCCGCGCCGTTCCGACTACCGCGAAAGCGTCCCGCGAAGTAGCCCTCGCCGAGGCGGAGAGGCACGGTCGTATCGCGCAAGGCACGGCTCTAGGAAGGGCCGCTGGCGCCTCGGCGCGACCAGCGCCCTGCGCCCTGCGGCGAGGTCATCGGGCGGAGCGACAGCTTGCAGGTCACGGTTGCGTGGCCGGAGCCGCGGAGTGGCGGTAGCCAGGTGGTGGGTCGCAGGCCTTGTCCCCGGCTGGCCCCGGCGTGCGGTGGCCGTCTGCTGTGGCGATGGGGCGTTAAAAGACGGTCGGCCGTCGGCAGACAGATCCGTCTCGGTAAGTGACCGTCGCGACCAGTGGTCTGCGCCCGACGTCGCTGGCGCGGGCGACCACGAGAAAGGCCCCGAGCCTGCCTACTGACCGGGTGGTGCGAGCGAAGAGGTCGTTCGCGATCCGAACTTTGGTCGCTTCCGGTCCCGCAAGGCCGTACTTGACCACGCGCAATGAGGCTGCGGAGCACCGCGGGACGCTTCGAAGACGTCGGCGCGTCTGCGGCGACGACGTCGCACGCTTAATTCGGTAGGGCAGGCAGCCACCAGCCGGCGAGTCCCCTCCGCCGGTGTACCCACTGGCGGGCCGGAAGCCGCCGCCGGCCGAGACTGGGAACGACCCCTCCAGGAGGCCGTTGCCGCACTGCACTTGTTGCGGTGCCAACGGCGGAAGGGCGTGGAAGCGGCCGTCGTCGCCGAAAGTGTTGTCGCGGCCGACCACGCCGAGCTCGCCTTGCTGCACGCGCGCGGCGGTCAAACAGCCCGTCGTCCGGCGCGGAAGGTTCCAAGCGCCCAGGCGGGACCACCGTCGGGGTCCGCAACACGGGAAGCCAGGACGGTCACTGACTTCGCCGTAACCTGGCCCGGCCGGGCGGCGATGCCATCTCGTTGGATCTGCACCGCATCGCCTTTGGTCAGCAGGCCCGAAACTGCCGCCGTTGCTCCACCGGCGACAAGGAGGCTCGCGGCAACCGCAAGGATCGGAAACCCGCGACGACGATGCCGGCTAGGACCACGGTGCAGAGCGGTTTCCGGCTGCTCGTCCTGTCGCCGCGCAGCCTCGAGCGCTCCCGGCGGGTACTGACCCGACGGCGTTCGTGCTGGCGTGGGGTGAGGAAGCCGCTGAGGAGCATGCCTTCACGGTGATGTGCGAGGTCGCGATGACCTATCACCTTGACTCGCCGCGTTCTGTCAATGAGTTGCCGTGCTCAGAGGTCATCGTGGAGTGGGGCGCGCAGCCCCTTGGCTTTTGGGCGTCGCGCAAAGCAGCAGCGAACTCTCGCCGAACCGCTCGCGCGTCAAGACCCGGTCGAGCGAGAGATGAGGCCCAGGTCAAGGCCCGCTTCCAGCGCGATTTTGAGAAGCGCTTCATTAACCGCGTCGGACGCCATGAGGCTGCTGTCGGGTGGTCCGAGAGCATCGACCCTTTTTTGTTTGCCGAATCTTGTTTTGCAGCTCACGTACGACTTTGCGCGCAACGTCTCGTCCTCGCAGAAGAACGCGTCGCAGGTCCAGTACCCCCCTGACGCATCCGACTTGTACTTTTCGAACGATCCGACCCGCCAGTAGCGTAGTTGCGGTCCGAGTTCGCTACCTCGCCATGCCGTCGGTGCGGTGAGGGCCCCGTGGAAATCGGCTTGCGAAATCAATCTGAGAAACTCTTTCGGAGCACGCTGTTTCCACTGTTCGCGCCTGATACCTGGGCCGGGCTTGAGATGCTGGGCGTCGTGGGTTACGAGCACGCTGGCCAGTCCTCGACCGAAGTCAGCGGTTGAGAGCGCTTGCACATGGCCGAAGTCCGACCAAGGGAAGGGCCCTATGTACGAGGTGGTTCTACCTACGTGCGGGTCTTCGTACTCGAAGCTCCAAAGAAGCTCACCGGATGGCGCGACCGCGGGAAGATCGACCAGGCCTAGTCGTGGGTTCGAGACGACCCATCCCACCTGAACTCGCGGGGCGCCCGGTTGAAACTCGGTCAATCCAGGATTGCCTGCTACTTCCATTTGGTCAAGGAACTCTTCAACTAGCGCTTCGACCTCGGCACGTTTCTTAGCGGTGACCGCCGCGATCTCGCGCTCGCGCCGCGTGGCCTCATCGCGCTGTGCATGCACGGCCTTTTCGGCCGCGTTTATGTGCTTCTCTAAGCCGCTCACGAGTCAACGGTACCGGTCAACGCGTGGTCAAACAAAGCAGCCTTCGGTCGCCTCACTCGTCGGCGATTGCGAGGCCGAGATGATCGACGCCGGACGTTCCCGTCGGCCGTTCGCGGGCCCGTCGGGCTTTCGCGCCGACACCGCCATGAACGCCAAAACGCGCTTCAAGATCTTCGGTCCCTGACTTCCGTCAACGCTGACGTCCGAAGGCCTACCTCCCAGCGCGGGTCGGGGGCTGTCGTCGCGCGATGCGGACCGCGGACTAGGTTGGGGAGGCTAGTCGTCAGGACGGGGTGTCCACTGCGCCAACTGGCCGACTGGCCGACTGGCCGACTGGCCGACTGCGCGAGATCTTCTCCACGCGCTCGTCGTCGGTCGTGACGTGACGATGACCGCTGCTCGCCGGGGTACGCTGGACGGGTGGTCAGGCGGAGCCTGGGTAACGACGTGCCCGCCAGCAGCCTAAGAGGAGCGTCCGGTCCCGCGAGGGAGAACGCTGTAAGTGGACCCGGCTTGCTCCCGCCGTCGCCACAGCCAGGTTCCAGTGCTGCTGCTTCGCTCCGGACCGGCTTAGCCCGGCTTGGCGATGCCATCGAGGGCTCGCCGCTAGGTCGAAGAGCACCCAAGTCCCAAGCAGCACTATTCATTCGGCTCGTGACGTAGCTTCTCCGGCCTACGGGGCGTAGGTTGCTGTTAGCCGGCTTACACGTCGTGGGAATCCTCCTGCTGCACCGTCAGAGAAAGCGAAAGGTCCACAGGATGACCCGAGATCAGAAAAGAGCACGAGTCTTCGGCGTGCTCTACCTCCTCACCTTCGCCACGTCGATTGCGGCGGCGCTGCTCTACAGCCCCATGCTCGACGACCCCGCGGCTTACATCGCCGGCGGGGGGCACGACAAACGGGTCTTGTTCGGCGCGCTCCTGGAACTGCTGCTCATCGTCACGAACATCGGAACTGCAGTCGTGATCGTCCCGATCATGAGGAGAATGAACGAAGAACTGGCCGTCGGCTACGTCACCGCGCGGATGATCGAATGCACCTTCATCCTGGTCGGCATCGTCGCCGTGCTCGGGGTTGTCACGTTGCACAACCAGTCCGCAGGTGCCAGTGAAGGCACGGTCGCGTACACGCTCGCGGCGATAAAGGACTGGACGTTTCTCCTCGGGCCAGGCTGGGTGGTCGGCTGGGGGAACGGGTTGATCCTCGGCTACATGATGTACCGCTCGGGCCTGGTGCCGCGACGCGCGGCCTGGCTCGGCCTCGTCGGCGGACCTCTGATAATCGTTACCGGGACGGCCATCATGCTTAGCGGCAACCATCCGAGCAGCACGCTGCACTCGCTGCAAGGCATCGCCACGGCCCCGGAGTTCCTGTGGGAGTTGTTCCTCGGGGTCTACTGCACGATCTGGGGCTTCAAGTCGTCATCTCCGCTGCTCCTTCCACCTCCGCTCCTGCAGCCCGACGCTGTCCCGGATCGTGCTTTGGCGCAACCCGCCTAACTGAGCCTCTGCCGCTCTGCATCCCAAAGCGGCAGCTCCAGACAGGGGCGCGACTGGAGTTCCCCCGTTTGAGCGGACAGGTTGGGGCTTTCGGTGAAAGCCTAGGAGTTGGGGGTGAGTGAGGGCGTCTGCTCTTCGTATTGGATCGGGGAGAGCATCCCGAGGGTCGAGTGTCGGCGGATGGGGTTGTAGAAGGCTTCGATGTACTCGAAGACCTCGCTGGTGAGCTCGCGGCGAGTGGGCCAGGTCTGGCGGTGGACGAGCTCTTTCTTGAGGGTCGCGAAGAAGCTCTCGGCGACGGCGTTGTCGAAGCAGTCGCCGCGGGATCCCATCGAGCGGGCGATGCCGGCTCTGCCGGCAGCTTGGCCGAAGGCCACCGAGACATATTGGGATCCCTGGTCTGAGTGGTGGATGAGGCCGGGGTCCGGGCGGCGGCGGGCGATGCCCATCTGCAGGGCGTCGACGACGAGCTCTGCGCGCATGTGGTCGGCCATCGACCAGCCGACGATCCGGCGGCTGTAGGCGTCCTGGACCGCGGCGAGGTAGAGCCAGCCTTCCCAGGTGCGCAGGTAGGTCATGTCGGCGATCCACAGCACGTTCGGAGCGGCCGGCCGGAACTGCCGCTCGACGAGGTCGTCGGCGACCCTGACGCCCGGAACGCGGATCGTCGTGCGCCCGCGCTTTCGCAAGGCCAGGCCGGAGATCCCGGCCTCGCGCATGAGGCGCTCCACGCGCTTTCTCGAGACCCGGATGCCGTGGGTCATGCGCAGCTCGGCGTGGATCCGCGGGGCGCCGTAAACCCGCCGGTTCTCGGCATGGATCTGCTTGATCTTCTCCGTCAGCCACGCGTCGCTGAGCGCCCGGTCAGATGGCGCCCGGCGAGCCCAGTCGTAGTAGCCCGGCCGCGAGACGCCGAGCAGCTCAAGCGAACGGAGATCGGGGTTCTGGCCTTCTCGGCCGACACCAGGCGATACACGCTCACCGGGTCTCGGTCTCCGCTGCGAAGAAGGCCGCGGCTCGCTTGAGCAAGTCACGCTCCTGCCGCAAGCGCTTGTTCTCGCGGCGCAACCTGGCGAGCTCCTCGCGCTCGCTGCTGGTGATCCCGTCGTCGCGCTCTCGCGCGTCAAGCTGACTGCGCTTGACCCAGTTACGCAGCGACTGCGGCGACACACCCAGCGCCTCGGCGACGTCCGGGATCGACCGGCCGCCGCGGACCATCGCAACGGCCTCGCGGCGGAACTCTTCCGGGTACGCAGGTCTCGTCTTGGGCATCGACAGACACATCCTTTCGCGGCCTGCAATCGCAAGCCATCAGATGTCCGTCAAAGCGGGGGAACTCCAGACCTCCGCTTCCGCGTGGAAGAGACACAGCGTCCTCCGCGATGTGCGCCACGGGTCCTTGAATGTCGGCGTACAGCGCGTAGAGGGCGTCATCGCCGAGCGCTCGTATATCGACGCGCCTGATCGTTCTCACCGCGACCACGACGAAGGTTAATCGGCCCCTTCCTGGCGTTGCTCCTTGTCGCGTGCTCGTGCTCGTCGCGCAAAGCGAACGCAACGCCGCTGCTCCGTGCATCGTCATCGCGCGCCGGTAGACACTTGGATGGCTTGCGGAGGAGACGACGACCTGGTTCGCGTCCGTGGGAACGTGACGACGGGGCGAAGCGCTGGCCGCTTCGACCACCTCGGACGAGCTGTCCTGCTTGGCTGCAGGTGCCTGCTGCGCGGCTTGCAGCAAACACCTGTACAGCCGTCCGACCGCAGGCTGACGACGGGAGGCCTCGACGGGTTTTGCGAGGACAAGACTCCAGCCCGCCCTAATTGTAGGGCACTACCTGGGGCGGACCCGTAGGTCTTCGAGGCAAGACCGGTTCCGCGGAGCTGAGAAGTGCCGTGCGCACGGGGGCACTGAGGAGTCCTCTGGCTGTCGTCGCGCAGATGTTGCGTTAGGTACCGACGAATGACCCATCGGCTTCCGAAGATTGCAGGTGTCGGCTTCCGGGCTTCGGAAGCAGCTTTGGCGATAGCCGCGGCGGATCGCTTGCTTCTCCCCTTAGGCAACGTTGCACGCCCACGTGGAGGAACCGATCTTTTCCAGGGCTCCGACTGCGCAAGTCGGGCCTCGGCCGGGGAGCGCGCGAAGCAGTTGAGCATCGGTGAGCGGAGCGATGTCAGTGGCGTACCTGTCGGCTTTTTGACCGTCGGGTGAGGGGAGTTCGCGTAGGGTTCGCGTCGCTGATGGTCGACGAGGCCGAGGAACTTGTGCTGCCGGCTGAGCCGGCCAGCGTGCCGCAGCTGCGGAGCGCTGCTCGCCGCTGGGCTGAGCGGGTGGGGTTGAGCGACGGTCAGGTGTCTGATGTGGCGCTCGCGGTGAGCGAGGCGGCCACGAACGCTGTGGTGCACGCGTTCGTTGGCCAAAGCCCCGGTGTGGTTGGGCTGCATTTGCGCGTCGACGAGGGCCGGGCACTGGTTTGCGTCCACGACGATGGACGCGGGTTGACCCCGCGGATCGACTCGCCCGGGCTAGGACTCGGGCTGCCGACCATCGGCCGGATAGCTGATCACATGGACGTGGGAGCTGGCCCTGAGGGGGGGACTGAAGTTCGTATGGCGTTCAATGCGCCCGGCCTCGGGGATCCTGCTGGGGCGCTGCGTCAGCGGCTGGCTGGCGCTTATGAGGGCATCGACGAGATGGTTCTCGTGCACGATGAGGAGGGCAGCTTCGTCTACGGCAACGCGCTCGCGTTGGCGTTTCTGGGAGGCCCTACGGTTGATGAGCTTGCCGCCCGGGTGCCCGGGGAGACGGCCGTGCGCTTCGCAATCACCCTGCCGGATGGTTCTCAGCCGGCGCTTGAGGATTGGCCGCACCGTCGCTTGTTCTCTGAGGCTCAGCGGCCGGCGCTGCTTCTTGCCCGCAGCGTTGAGTTGACGTCCGGGCGAACCTTCTGGACGGAAACGACGGCGAGCCTGTTGATCGATGAACCGACCGGACGCCGTCTCTCGCTGGGCCTGGTCCGCGATGTCACGGCCTCAGTGGAGGCTGAGCGTCGCAGCCGGCTGCTCATCGAGGCCGGCCGTCGTCTGCAGGTGGCGGCCGTTGATCTGGAGGGCACCTTCCAGGAGATCTGCGGTCTGGCAGTCCCTGAGCTTGCTGATTGGTGCGCGGTGGACATCGCCGATGAGCGGGGTGTGCTGCGGCGGGTAGGTCTGGCGCACCGCGACCCCGACAAGGCTGCTCTAGGTCGAGCGATCCATGAACGGTGGCCGCCGGACCCGACGTCGCAGACCGGGGCGTACGGCGTGCTGCGGACCGGGGAGCCGCTGGTGGTGCCGGAGCTGACCGACGACATGCTCGCCGCAGTCGAGGACCGTGAGTACCGAGAAGCTCTGCAGGGCATCGGTATGCGCTCAGTGCTGGTGCTGGCCCTGCGCGGTCGCACCAGGCCGGTCGGGGTGCTCACCCTCGTGACCGCCGATTCGCGCCGCACGTTCGATGAGGATCTGATCGCGTTCGCCGGCGGGCTGGCCGCGCAGGCGGGCGTCGCTGTTGAAAATGCCCGACTGATCGGTGCTCGTGCTCAGGAGCGCGGGGTATGAGCTCGCTCGACCGCCCGGTCGACAACGCGCCGGCGGCGTTGATGCGGCTTGATGGCGCTGAGACTGAGGCGCTGCTGCGCACGTTCTCCGATTACGTGTGGAAGGCGGACGCCGACGGTCTTCTGGCCACCGACATGCCTCAGTGGCGACGGATCACCGGCCAGACCGCCGATGAGCTTCTCGGCCGCGGGTGGCTTCAGGGCGTGCACCCGGATGATCGCGACCGCGTCGCCGCCGCATGGAAGCGGGCTGTCCAGGCCAGAGCGGGCTACAACGTGGAGTACCGCGTCACCGGACCCGGCGGTGAGCGCTGGTACCACGCTCGTGCCGCACCGGTCCTGGACGCCACCGGAGAGGTTGAGCGGTGGGTCGGCACGGTCGTGGACGTCACCGACCGTCACGACGCCCAGGTTGCTCGGGACCGACTTCGCCGCGACCTGGTTCGCCAGCAGGCGCTCCTGGAACACGTCCTCGCAGAAGCCCCGACTGCCATCGCGATCCTGTGGGGCGCCGAGCACCAGTACCTCTACTTCAACGACCGCTACCTCGACCTCGTTCCCGCGCGCGAGCTTGAGCCGGGCATGACCGTCAGCGGCGCCTTCCCCGAAGCCAAGGACATCATCCCCATCCTTGACGCGGTGCGCGACGGAACGCCCTTCCCGTTCGACGAGCTCAAAGTCCCCTTCGACGGTCCCGGCAGCTACCACGGTCACCGCTTCTACAAGGGGATCTACGCCCCGGTCGTGCAAGACGAAGGCTCAAGCGGTGTGCTCGTCGTCGCCACAGAGGTCACGGGCGAGGTCCGCTTGCGCGAAAGTCTCACAGAGCGCCTGCGCCACGAGCACGATGCCGCCGAGCGGCTGCAGCGCGCACTGCTGCCTGACGAACCACCGGACATCGACGGGCTCGATATCGCCCTGGCGTACCTTCCCGCTGAGTCAGACGTCGGCGTCGGCGGCGACTGGTACGACGTCATCGATGCCGGCGACGGCCGCGTGCTGTTGGTCATCGGCGACGTCTGCGGCCGCGGCCTGGACGCCGCCACCTACATGAGCCAAATGCGCGCGGCCCTTCGCGCGTACGCCTACGCCGACCCATCCCCCGGCAGCGTGCTCACGCGCTGCGCCGAGTACGCCGAGCGCGCCGGCCTGGGCGACATCATCACCATCGGCGCGGGCCTGCTCGACCAAACCACAGGCCAGCTGAGCTGGGCTAGCGCCGGGCACCCACCGCCCCTCATGCTCGCTCTCGACGGGCAAGCGCGGTACACCGATCAGGACGGAGGGCCGCCCGTCGGCCTCGGCCCCCTCGAATACGCCGAAGTCTCCGACTGGGTCCCAGACAATGGCGCCGTCGTGCTCTACACCGATGGTGCCATCGAGGACCGCCGGCGCCCGATTGACGACGGCCTGCACGCACTCAAGGCCGCTGCTCCCAACCCGAACCAGGGCGCCACCGCGGTCCGTGACGCACTCGTCGCCCACCTCGCTCACACGGGCGCCGCAAGCGACGACGTCGCCCTGCTCGTCGTACGCCGCACCTGAGCCTGCACGCAAAGGTTCGCCGCCTTCCGACGTGCTCAGGCGCCATGAGACACGGCCGCCGGTCGGCTCGACGACGGCTACGTCAGGTGTTGCAGGGCGGCTACGGCGTCCTCGACCGAGGCGTGGATGGGGATCGTCTTCTGAACTGCGATCTCGAAGATCCGCGCTGTCGCTCCTTTCGGAACGCAGGCCACGTGCAGGCGCTCCGGGTCGAGACGGTGCCTCCTGATGACGACCGCTACACCGCTTGAATCCATAAACCCACACGAGCACAGGTCCACGACCATGAACTCGCCTGGATGCTCGTCAACAACCTCTTGGAAGACCGGGGCGGTGGCCATGTCGACCTCCCCAAGCACTGCCACGACGACAACGCCGTCCTGGACGGTCGTGCTGACTTCGAACCCGTGATGGGTCTCGATGTCCGAGTGTGCGGACACTAACCACGAATTCTAGCCTCGGCGGTTGACTCCGCAAGTGCCAATATGAAGCGCGACGACAGCTCCCGAGCCACCAGTTACTCGGCACGAGACACGACCGGCCGACGCGTGCCGGCGGCACAGAAACGGACGCATCACCGCGAGCTGAGGCCTACAACGTTCGGGTCGACCGGGCGGCTCGTCACCACATCAAGCACTGGCGTGGAACGGCGGGACCGGTCTAGTCCTTGGCGGGCCCGGGACCTCCGATGTTGGGTGGAGTGGGGTTGACGATGATCAACCAGAGAAGAAACGCGGTGACCGCCAAGACGGCCGAGACGATCATGATCACGTCGAGCGCGTTGACCGGGAGGCGGCCGTCGGTCTCGCGCGCCAGGCTTCGCCCGCCGCGAAGACTGCGCCGCCAGGGCATGATGACGTGGATCGTCGGCGTCCTGCCGGTTATGCGCTCGTAGTGGCGGTGGACGACGCTGATGCCCTTCCCCAGGGCGACGCACGTCAGGGTCATGCCGACGAGCATGAGCGCGTACGGCCCCATTCGCGGGGACGTGCCCTCCTGAAGGTGGGCGGTGATCACGAGCCAGATCGCCGGGTTGACCGTCCACATGGCAAGGCTTCCCAAGGCCATGACCGTCATCAGGAGGGCTTTGGTTGACCATCGCGGTTCGTGCTCGGGCTTGACCAAAGCCCGTCCTCGGTAGCGACGCGACTCAACCATGTGCGCCACCATACTCCGATACACTGCTGTATGTGAAGTCTCGAGCGCGCATGAGCAGGGCCGAAAGCCAGGCCCAGACCCGAGCGGCGATCCTCGATGCCGCCGCGCAGGTCTTCGCCGAACGCGGCTTCGTCGGCGCGAGCGTCGAGGCCATCACGGAAGCGGCCGGCTACAGCCGCGGCGCGTTCTACTCGAACTTCCAGTCTAAGGAGCAGCTCTTTGCCGAGCTGCTTCAAGCACGTGTCTACGCACGCTACCGCGAGATGGCCGCTCCGCAGCCCGGGAAGAAGCCACCGGTATCCCTTCGCGAACTCGGTGAGCAGTTGGCCGCCATCCAGGCTGACACAGGGTCGCGCTGGCTCTTTCAGCTTTGGCTAGAGCTGCTAGCTCACGCTGGACGAGACCCCGACTTCCTAAAGCTCGCCGCCGACTTCTGGCGCGGGACCCGAGAGATGGGCGCAGCAGGGCTCGCGCAGGCATACGAAGCTGCAGGCACCGTGCCGCCGATCCCCGTAAGGGAGATCGCTAGCGCGATGATCGCACTAGACATCGGTCTGGCCCTCCAGCACTTCGTGGACCCGGACGGCGCGCCGCTGGCGCAATACCCTCGGCTGTACGAGACGCTCTTCAGCCCGCTCGCACCGAAGCCTGCAAGCAGACGTCGGCGCGCCCAGACGGATTGACCGCCCCCTGCCATCAGGCGAATCCGTGTTCGACCACGTCAAGTTCGGTGTAAGCGACTTCGCTGCGAGCAGGGGTCTTCATCTCAAACGTGCCCCGTACGTATGCACGGCGTCAGGAGCGGTCGATCAGGGTGCTTGCAGGCGGATGGTCGGCGAGAGGGAGCGCCTCAGGGTTCGGCGACTACCGCGCAGGCACGTCCAGCGGTCTTCGCTGCGTACATCGCTTGATCGGCGCGGCCGAGCACCTGGTCCGGACTTTCAGCGCCATCCCACTGCGTGATGCCTACCGAGCAGGTGTGACCGCTGGGCGTGGCGGCCATTAGCCGCCGAACGACGGCTCGCGCCTCGATGGGGAAGCAGCCCGGTAATGCGAGGGCGAACTCCTCGCCGCCGTATCGACTGAGTACATCGGTCGGCCGAAGCGCACGTTGCCAGCTCAGTGCGGCCTGCTTGAGAAGCCGGTCACCTACCGCGTGCCCGTGCTGGTCATTGACGCGCTTGAAGTGATCGATATCGATCATGGCGATCATGAGCGGCCGTTCATCGCGGCGGGCGCGACCGATCTCCTCCTGCAGGCGCTCGTCCCAAGCCCGACGATTGGGCAGACCGGTGAGGTGGTCGAGCCGAACCGTCTGCTCTAGAAGTCGCAGCACGTTCTGCAGCTGCTCTTCGGCCCGCTTGCGTTCGGTGAGATCGGTCGTGACCTTCCCGAAGGCCATGAGGTGGTCGTTGTCGTCACGCATCGCGGTGATGACGACGCGCGCCCAGAAGTGCGAGCCGTCCTTGCGCACCCGCCAGCCCTCCTCTTCGTAGCGCCCAGTCAGTGCAGCAATCTCAAGCTCGCGCTCAGGATGCCCGACCGCGACCGCTTCTGGAGGGTAGAAGCGCACAAACGATTCACCGATGATCTCATCAGCTGACCAGCCTTTAATCGCCTCCGCACCCCGGTTCCACGACAGCACGATCCCCGTCGGCGAGAGGAAGAACATCGCGTGGTCCGGGAGGTTCTCGACCAGTCGGTGGTACGCGTGGGCAAGCTCGCTTGGTGCGGCGAGTCCCGTTGACCCATCGTCCCGTGCGAGCAAGGATCAACCCAGCCTTCGCGAAAGGGCGTTGCGAGCGAGGGGGGGCCAGGTTCGTGCACCGCCTTCATTGCCGCCACATCGGTCGGTCTTCAAGACAACTTGAGGTCCTAGAGCCACATCTCAAACCGTGTGCCTCGCAGGCATGACCAGAACCGCCGCGCCAACCGCGGCCCGCACCGACGAGGCGACGAGTAGCGCCCTTTGTCCTTTCGCGGCGATCCAGCTGGCATGCGGCGAACGCTACGCGTCGCGATCTCGACCGTTTAAGCCGGCTGAGGCGGACCTGGGTTCGAGGTCGTACACGCGATTCCGGAGCGGGCGTCGTGAGCTGACGGCGGGGGTTGAGGGGTGGCCGTTGGCCGCCGAAGTGCTTCGCATGCTCGGGTGGACGTGCTCTGCAGTTTCGTCCGTGGCGAGGCGGCGTGGCACCGGTGCTCTCGCCGGTGTGGCGGTGGTCTTGTGCTGCGCCGGGCCCGCGCGGGCAGCCGAGGCGGATTTCGGCGTTTCCGCGGGCGGTTACTCGCAGGTTGTGCCCGCGGGCGACGCGAATGGTGATGGCGTCGATGATCTTGCCCTGGTTCGAAACGTCGTGGACGCAGGAGGTCATCAGCACGGGCACGTGGCGGTTGTTTTCACCGATCCGCTCGGTCCGCACGACGTCACGCTGCCCGACGGGATCCCGATGAACGGGTACGTGATCCAGACGGCGTCGGAGGTTACGGCGGTTGCGGGGATCGGCGATGCGAACGGCGATGGTCTGGATGATCTAGGGGTCGCTGGTTCCTCGGGCGTTACGGTCGTGTACGGCGCAGCGGACGAGACCGTGGTGGATCTACAGCAGCTCGGAGCCCGAGGGTTCGCTGCCTCCGGCGCCCGCTTGGGGCAGTCGAACACCGGCCCGCTGCTGACCGGGATTGGTGATCAGAACGGAGATGGGAGGGATGACCTGGCGTTGACCAGTGGCGCCTCGGCACAGGTCGTGCTGAGCCCCGACCCGCGTGATGCCGACCCGCGCGCGGAGGTGCGGCTTATCACGTTTCCCAGCGGCGGGGCGGAGGCTGCGGTGGCTGATGCCGGCGACCAGGATGGCGACGGCCGGCACGATCTTGGGCTCGTGACCGCACGCTATGAGCATCAGACGGCGGGGTGGTCGCTGCAGTACATCGGCTGGTTGCTGTCCCTCGGCGGGACAGGTGACATCGACCTGACGCAGGCCTTCGCCCGAGGACAGGCCGCCCGTCTTCGTCCAGGGACCAACAACGTGATCCACCAGATTCTCGCCGTGGGCGACCAGGACGGGGACCATCGCGTCGACCTGGGCTTTCTCATGTCCTACGACGGCTGGTGCACCGCCATTCCGACCGGGATACGTCTGGGCGACGATCTCGACCTGCAGGCTGTGCGGACTGGGTCGCCCGGAGGTTTTCAGATGTGCGCCAGCGGCCCGCTCGCAGACGCGGGCGATCAAAACGGCGACGGCCGTGACGACATCGCAGCGGACGGAGTGGTCCGCTTTACCAGCGCTGCGTCGGTCGTGGACCTGACCCAGTCTGACCCTTGGCACCAGCCTGGAGCCGGCTTTCGCGTCGGCGGTGGCGGCGAAATTCATCCTTCGTCAATGGCAGTCCTTCGCGATTTCACGGGCGACGGACGCCCCGAGATCCTGTGGAGCGGACGCTCGATAAGCAACCCGGACGGTCCAGCCGCCTTCAACATCGTTCTCTCTGCCCCCGACCCGAACCTCCAGGACATCTCCACGCCGGTGTCCGCAGATGACGACGTGAGGTTCGCCGTCCGCTACGACGCGCGGCCCGGGGCAAAGATTCCAGCGCCGAGCTTCGGCGTACGCGTTGAGCTCACGCTGACCGGTCCGAGTGGCCGCGTTCACACCTGGTCTGTCGAGGGCGACGCCTCCGCCGGCGCCCACACAACGCAGATCGTCGTGCCAGCTGACCGCGCGCTCGGGGTGGGCCTGCCGCTTGTTGCCGGAGATGAGGCGGGACGCTTGTACCCGCTTGAGTCCGGCAAGCACTACACGTACGAGGTCCGCGTCGTCAACAACCGCGGGATGCTCGCCAGCAGCGGCCGGACGGACTTCGTCTACGACCCGCCGCATCCGTACACCTACACCGAGCTGCCGTGCGTTGAGCTGTGCGGCGATACGCCTATCTGGACAGGACGCCCCGCCGCGACCCCCGCCACCGCTGCCAAATCGAATGCAGCGACCCAGCCAATGCCCGCATCCAGGCCCGAGCCGTACGGCGTGGTTCGCAACGGGACCGCGAGCGCTGATCGTCTCAACGGCACGAACTACGCCGACGTGCTCTCCGGTGGCCGTGGCGCAGACCGACTGACTGGCAAGCGCGGCAACGACCGGCTTGTCGGTGGCCCCGGACGCGACCAGATCAACGCGGGCGCCGGGAATGACCATATCGACGCTCGTGATGGTGAACGCGACGTGGTGCGCTGCGGCTCCGGCCGCGACGCGGTGATCGCGGATCGCGCCGATGCAGTCTCCGGCTGCGAGCACGTTCGGCGCACCGTGACCCCCCGTAGCTGAAAGCGCAACGATGATGAACCGCCACCAGCCGACGGACCGCAACCTCATGACAGGTAGGGAACCCGCTTCTCTGACAGCACCGACTTGCGTGTGGGTGGCACCCCGGTGCTGCTGGGGACGCGGGGGATCCTTGAGCTAGCTCCCGCGACGGCGGCGCCGCAAGCAGTTGCTTTCAGTCGCGCACAGGAGAAGCGGCACAGGTCTTGGGTGCCGCCGCGGTAGCCCATCCGTCGCGGTACTGGTTCAAGGCAGAGTCACGGTGAGTAGGAGCCGATGTCGGCGACAGGAAGGAAACCGAGCGGGCGGGGCAGTCGAAAGAC
>JAOPZU010000570.1 GCA_025963955.1 Solirubrobacterales bacterium | reverse complement strand
GGGATCCCGTCGCCGTTCTCGTCGACCGCGGGCGCGAAGAGCTGGTGCGGCGGCTCGCGGAAGGAGATGGTCACCACGCGCCGGCCCTCGGCCAGCGCTTTGCCCGTGCGCAGCAGGAACGGGACGCCCCGCCAGCGATCGTTGTCGATGCTCGCCTCGAGCGCGACGAAGGTCTCGCGGTTGGAGTCCTCCGCCACGCCCTCCTCCTCGCGGTACCCGTCGAACTGGCCGTACACCGTGCGTGCCGGGTCGAAGGGCTGCAGGTCGGCGAGGACCGCGGCCTTGGCGTCCCGCAGGGCGTCGGCGTCCAGGCTCTCCGGCGCCTCCATCGCGACGAAGCCCATGATCTGGCTGAGGTGCGTGACGACCATGTCCCGGAACGCGCCCGTCTCCTCGTAGAAGGATCCGCGCCCCTCCAGTCCGAGCTTCTCGGGGATGTCGATCTGGACGGCCGAGACGTGCTCGGTGTTCCAGATCGGGCCGAACAGGCCGTTGGCGAAGCGCAGCGCCAGGATGTCCTGCGCCGCCTCCTTGCCGAGGAAGTGGTCGATCCGGAAGATCGCGTCCTCCTCCACGTGCTCGTGGAGCGCCGCGTTGAGCTCCTGGGCGGACGCCAGGTCGGAGCCGAACGGCTTCTCCATGACGATCCGGGCCCGCGCGTCCGTCGACAGCCCGGTGGACGCGAGCATGCCCACCATCGGCAGCATCGCCGACGGCGGCACGGACATGTACAGCAGGGTGCGGGACTCCTTCCCGAGCTCCTCGCGCGCGTCCCGGACCGCCTGCGCGAGCGCCTCGCCGTCGTCCGCGTCCGAGACGACGAACGACAGCCGCGGCGCGAACGCCTTCCAGTCCTCGTCGCGCAGCTCGTCGGTGCCGTGCTCCTCCAGGGCGGCCCGGACCTCGTCCGCGAAGTCACCGTCCGGGGCGTGGCGGCCCGAGCCGATGACCCGGAACTCCGGCGGCATCAGCCCGGCCTGCGCCAGGTGGTAGATCCCCGGCAGGAGCTTGCGCTTGGCGAGGTCGCCGCGCGCGCCGAAGAGGACCAGGACGTGCGGCTCCGGAGCCTCCGGGGTCGGTGCCACGCTCAGGCCTTCGCGGCGGCCTTGCGCCGCGTGGAGGTCGTGGAACGCGCGGAGCTCGTGGAACGCGCGGAGCTGCCGCGGCTCGCGGCCGGCTTGCTCGCCGAGGCGGGCTTGCGGCTCGCGGCGGGCTTGCGGCGCGCGGGGGAGGAGGTCGCCGTCGACCGCTCCTGCTTCGGCACCTCCTCCTTCAGGACCGCCTTGACGATCTTCGGGATCTCCCGCTCGAGCAGCGCCTGCATGCGCTCCTCCTCCTTGCGGTACTGCTTGGCGAGCTTCGCCGTCTCCCGGTCGCCGAGCTCGGTCGCGACCGCCTCGATGACGGCGTAGTGCGCGATCTCCTCCGCCTCGTTCCAGTAGCAGTCGCGCGCGTTGCGCAGCTCGTTGTCCGAGGCGCTCGTGCCGCGCAGCGCCTGGACCGGGCCCTTCGCCGCGGCCAGCGCCTTGTTGGCGAGCGAGCTCGCGGCCCCCGCGGCGTCGGCCACGACGTCCGGCCCGGGCAGGTCCGGCCCCGCGTCGGCCTTGCCGCCCAGCTCACGCATCCGCTTCTTCAGGCCGCGGGCCTGCGCCTTGGTGACCTTCAGGTGGTCCTGCAGGCCCTTCTTCAGCGCCGGACGCTGCGCGAGCGCGATCTGGGCCTTGAGCGCCGTCTCGAGCTGCATCTCCTTGCCGTACGCCTCGTTGAGGTACTTGACGAGGACGGCGTCACTAACGGGGGTGGTGCTCTTGGCCATGGGGTCTCCGATCGGGGGTGCACTGCGTGGACGTCAGCACCTGACCTACCCGGGACGGGCACGGTGACACCGGTTTCGGGCCGAACCGGAAGCCCGGCCGGTGTCGTGGGCGGCGCCCCGGGGTAGGTCCCGTGGCCCCGACGATCACCCGAAGGAGCACAGCGTGTCCGACAACGTCTACAAGAGCATCGAGGTCACCGGATCCTCGACCACCAGCATCGACGACGCCATCCGCGGCGCCGTCGCCAAGGCGGCCGAGTCCGTGCGCAACCTCGAGTGGTTCGAGGTCGGCGACGTGCGCGGCCACATCGAGGACGGCGCCGTGGCCCACTTCCAGGTGACGGTCAAGCTCGGCTTCCGGCTGGACTGACGCACCGCCCGCTACGGTCCGACCGTGGCCCGCGCACGCGAGATCATCCGGATCGCCTGCGCCATGCGGGAGCGCGGGCTCGTCGTCGGGACGATCGGGAACGTCAGCGCGCGGGACGGCGCCGACGCGCTGCGGATCACGCCCACGCGCACCGACTACCGCGGCCTGCGCGCCCGGGAGCTCGTCCGCGTCGGCGTCCGTGACGGCGTCGTGCGCACCTCCGGGGCCTGGAGGCGGACGGCCGCGGCGCCCTCGCAGGAGCTGCCGCTGCACCTGGCGGTCTACCGCGCCCGGCCCGACGTCGGCGCGATCGTCCACACGCACAGCCCGCACGCGACGGCCTGGAGCTTCCACGGCGGCCCGCTCGCGCCCCGGACCGAGGACATGGACTACTACGCGGTGGGCGAGGTGCGCTGCTCACCGCCGG
>JAOPZU010000518.1 GCA_025963955.1 Solirubrobacterales bacterium | reverse complement strand
CACGGGCAGGCCGGACGCGGGGCGGAAGCCGGCCTGCATGGCGGCGCGGGCGAGCACGGCGGCGGCTTCGCGGAGCTCGGCCTTGGTGTGGGTCGCCATCAGCGCGAGGCGCAGGCGGCTGGTGCCGGCGGGGACGGTGGGCGGGCGGATGGCCTGGGCGAAGACGCCGCCTTCGATGGCGAGCTCGCAGATGCGCATGGCCAGGGCGGCGTCGCCGACGATGAGCGGGACGATCTGCGTGGAGGACCCGGCGACCTCGAAGCCCTCGCGGGCCAGCGCGTCGCGCAGGATGGCGGCGTTCGTCTGCAGGCGGGCTACCCGCTGGGGCTCCGCCTCGACGATCTCCAGCGCAGCGAGGGCCGCCGCGACGGCCGGAGGCGGCGGGGCGGTGGAGAAGATCAGCGGCCGGGAGGTGTTGGTGAGGAAGTCGGCCATCGTCGCCGAGCACGCGGCGAACGCCCCGTAGGCCCCGAGCGCCTTGCCCAGCGTCCCGACGATGACGTCGACGTCGCCGGGGTCGAGGCCGGCGTCGGCGATCGCGCCGCGCCCGCCCGGCCCGCAGCAGCCGGTGCCGTGCGCCTCGTCGACGACGAGGCGCGCCCCGAACCGCCTGGCGAGTTCGACGAGCTCCGGCAGCGGCGCCACGTCCCCGTCCATGGAGAAGACCGAGTCGGTGACGATGACCGCCGGCCGTCCGCGGTGCTGCTCCAGCAGGGCGGTGAGGTGCTCCACGTCGCAGTGGTCGTAGACGGCGGTCTCGGCGCGGGCGATCCGGCAGCCGTCGACGATCGAGGCGTGGTTCAGCGCGTCGGAGAAGACGACGGTGTCCGCGCCGCCCGCGGTCGCCAGGGCGCTGATGACCCCCATGTTCGCCAGGTAGCCGGAGCCGAAGAGCACGCTCGCCTCCGTGCCCTTGAACGCGGCCAGCCGGGCCTCGAGCTTCCGGTGGACCGACATCGTGCCGGACACCAGGCGCGAGGCGCCGGCGCCGGCGCCGTACCGCATGGCCGCGTCGGCGGCGGCTTCGCGGACCTGCTGGTGCTCGGCCAGCCCCAGGTAGTTGTTCGAGCAGAGCAGCAGGACGGGCTTGCCGTCCAGCACCACCCGCGAGCCCTGCGGACCGGTGACCAGGCGCATGCGCCGGCGCAGCCCCTGCTCGTCGAGGTCCGCCAGCCGCTGCTCGAGGTCGCTCACGGGAACGTCAGGTCCGTCTACAGGCCGTGGGGCAGGCCGCTGGCGAGCAGGTCGCTCTCCTGCGGTGCCGGCCACTTGTTCGCAGCACCGTCGGGCCGCGGCGGGATGAGCTTCTCCTTCTTGGCGAAGCGCAGCTGCGAGGCGGGGTCCCAGAGCTTGATCTCGATGCCCGCGGCCTCCGCCTGCTCGGCGGTGTCCAGGTAGGACTCCACGAGGTCGGGCGTCTCGCCGGACAGCCACTGGCTGCGGTTGTCCGGGCGGGGGTTGGAGCCGTTGTCCTCATGTCGGGCGACGTTCAGCCCGAGGTCGGTGAACATCTTCCGGTCCTGCTCCGGCGTGTTGCCGAGCGTGGTGAGGAAGTTGCCCATCATCACGCCGTTCAGGCCGGCCTTGACCGCCAGCGGCTGCAGGTCGCCGATGTTCTCCACCCGGCCGCCGCAGAGGCGGAACAGCGCCTCCGGGAGGATCAGGCGGAAGATGGCGATCCACTTCACCGCCTCCCACGGGTCCAGGTAGTCGCGGTCGCCGAACTTCGTCCCCGGGCGCGGGTTGAGGAGGTTGATCGGGACCGAGGTCGGGTTGATGGAGGCCAGCTCGAACGCCATCTCCACGCGCTGCTCGTCCGACTCGCCGAGGTTCAGGATGCCGCCCACGCACGTCTCCAGCCCCGCCTCGCGGACCGCGTCGATGGTCCGC
Organism: Solirubrobacterales bacterium; assembly: GCA_025963955.1. Lineage (GTDB taxonomy): Bacteria > Actinomycetota > Thermoleophilia > Solirubrobacterales > Solirubrobacteraceae > Paraconexibacter. Next base: position 2,339 of record JAOPZU010000518.1, on the reverse strand, counting down.
ATGCGGCCCTCGTAGCGGACGGTCGTGGAGACCTCGGGGTAGTAGGACTCCGCGGTCTCCACGTTGTGGTGCACGCGCTGGATCCCGGCGGCCTTCAGCTGCTTGGCGCGCTCCACGGACATGTGCCCGACCGACGCGCAGCGCTTGAGGTTGGTGTGCTCGGCGACGAGCTGCGCCCCCTCCAGGATCTTCGCGAAGTCGCGCTTGGTCAGGCCCTGGCCCTGGGTGACCATGCAGAAGCGGTGCGCGCCCGCGGCCTCGGCGGCCTTCGCGTGCTCCAGGATCTGCTCAGGCTCCATCATCGCGTGCATCGGGGTCTCCGACTCCGCGAAGCGCGACTGCGCGCAGAACCCGCAGTCCTGGGCGCAGCCGCCCGACTTGGCGTTCACCAGCGAGCACAGATCGGTCGCGTCCCCGAAGGTCGCCAGGCGGGCGTCCCACGCCCGTTCGACGAGCTTCTCGATCTCGGCGTGGTCCGTCAGGGCGCCCAGTGCGCGGGCCTCATCACGAGTGATCAGCGGCGGCATGTCCAGCGCAGATTAGGCCCCGCGGCGGACATCGCGTCGTGCGCCCGCGGCGGTGCGGGACGAACGGGGGGTCGCGCGGCCACCGCCGTCGGGTTCCTCACTTCTGGGGATGGCGCGGCACCGGCGCTCGCTCTACGCTCGACCCATGCGCTCCGGCAGGGGCGTCGGCCCGCCGTCGCGGGGCACGAACGATCGCCTGCACCTTGCCCGACGCCTCTGACATTCCCGCCCGCTCGACGCCGATCCGCGTCGTCCTCTGCGACGACGTGCCCGCCCTGCGGACGCTGATGAGCGCCGTCCTGACCGAGCACCCTGACATCGAGGTGGTGGGTGAGGCGGCGGACGGCGGCGCGGTCGTGGAGCTCGTCCGCGACCTGCGGCCGGACGTCGTCCTGCTCGATCTCGCCATGCCGGCGGTGGACGGGCTCCAGGCGACGCCCCGCATCCTCGCCGCTTCCCCGAACACGCAGGTCGTCGGGCTCTCGGGATTCGCGACCGAGCAGGTCGGCGAGCAGATGCTCGCGGCGGGGGCCGTCGCCTACCTGGAGAAGGGCGTGGACCTCGAGATCGTGGTCGGCACCGTCCTGCGCCTGGGTCCCGCCGCGCCCCCCGCGGCGTAGGGCGTCAGCCGCCCGCCCTGGCTCACCACTCGGCGACGAGCGGGACGTGGTCGGACGGCTTGCTGCCCTTGCGGTAGTCCCGCTCGATGTGGACCGCGCTCAGCGACTCCGCGATCGGCTCGCTGACGAGGATCACGTCGATGCGCAGGCCGAGGTTCTTGTGGAAGGCCCCCGCGCGGTAGTCCCACCAGGTGAACTGCTGCTCGGGCTCCGGGTGCACCACGCGATAGGCGTCGCGCAGGCGGCCGGCCTGCGCCACCGCTGCCAGCGCGCCGCGTTCCTCCGCGGTCACGTGGGTGGCGCCCGCGAACGCCTGCACGTCGTAGACGTCGGTGTCCGTCGGGCAGACGTTCATGTCCCCCGCGAGCACCAGCGGTGCGCCGTCAGCGGCCAGCTGCGCGGCGCGCTCGGCCATCGCGCCGAGGAAGGTGAGCTTCTCGGCGAACGGCTCGGTGCCGACGGCCTGCCCGTTGACGACGTAGACGCTCGCGATCCGGACGCCTGCGACGGTCGCCTCGACCCAGCGCGCCTGGTCGGCGTGCACCTCGCCGGGCAGGCCGCGGCGCACGTCCCCGAGCCCGAGGCCCGTCCGCGCGAGGACCGCCACCCCCGCCCAGCGCCCGCCCGAGTGATGCGCCGCCTCGTAGCCCGCGGCGAGCAGCTCGTCGACCGGGAACGCCTCGGGCGTGCACTTGGTCTCCTGCAGGCAGACGACGTCCGGCGCGTGCTGCTCCAGGAACCCGAGCACCCGCGGCAGCCGGGCCTTGAGCGAGTTGACGTTCCAGGTGACGAGCTTCACCGACCGGAGTCTGCCCGACGGCTGCGTTCCTAGACTCGGAGGCATGTCCCGTCTGACCGACCTCCCGCTGCCGCCCGCGCTCAAGCGCCTGGTGCCTGACCCGAAGCCGAAGGTCGCGGTCGTCCGGCTGCACGGCGTCATCACCGCCACGACCTCGCCGCTGGCCCGGGGCGTCATCAACGCGGCCGTCACGGAGAGCGCGCTGAAGCAGGCCTTCGCGACGGAGGGGCTGCAGGCCGTCGCGCTGCTCATCAACTCGCCCGGTGGCTCGCCGACCCAGTCCGCCCTGGTCGGCGACCGGATCCGCGGGCTGGCCGCGGAGGCCGGCGTCCCGGTCATCGCCTTCTGCGAGGACCTGGCGGCCTCCGGCGGCTACTGGCTGGCCTGCGCGGC
>JAOPZU010000293.1 GCA_025963955.1 Solirubrobacterales bacterium | reverse complement strand
CGGCAGCGAGGCGAGCGTGCGGGTCGGGCTGCGCAACCTGGCGCTCAGCGCGGGCTTCGCGCTCGACGTCCTCCGGCGTGCGTCGCCCGCCACGGTCAAGCCCTACGGCCAGGTCAGGGACCTGCTCGCCCGCTTCGCGCAGGTCGACGTGGAGCGGGACCTTCTGGGCACGCTCAGCGGGGACGCGACGATCTCGGCGCCCCCGGACCTCGGCTCCGTCACCCTGCGCGCCACGGCGGCGGACCCGGAGGCGCTGCGCAGCGCCCTGCAGCGCCTGGTCCGCATCGGGCGGCTGGCGGGGGTCGCCGGGTCGCTCGGGCTGGGCGTCGACACCGGCGGCATCGGGCTGCGCGAGACCGCGCAGGACACCTACGAGGTCACGCGCGAGGACACCCCGATCGCCGTCCTCGGCCTGCGTGAGAACGTGCTCATCCTCTCCTCCGATCCGGGGACGGACGTGGACGCGGCCGTCGACGCGCTGCCGGAGGCACCGGGCGACCCGGGCGTGAAGGGCGCGCTGCGCGCGACGCTCACTTCCGCGGCCCTCGGGGACCTGCTCGTGGACCGCCTCGGGATCCCGGCGACCGCGCGCTCGTTCCTCGCCTCCGCCGGGGACCCGCTCCTGACCGGGCGCGCGGAGCTCAGCTCGCTGCTGCTCGGGCTGGACGTGCCGCTGTCGCGCTGAGCGGTCCCGGGCCGGCCGGCGCTCAGCGCGCCCAGGCCTTCAGCTGCGGGAGCGGATCGACCGGGACGGTCTTCTTCACGTCGCGCCAGCCGTCCGGCCACAGCTCGAAGTGCAGGTGCGGGCCGCTGGCGTCCCCCGTCGCCCCGAGGTCGCACAGGCGCGTGCCGGCCGCCACCGCCTGCCCGGCCACGACGGCGGTCGAGTGGCGGACGCAGTGCGCGAGGAAGATGTCCCGCCCGTCGGCCAGGCGTTCGACGAGGTACTCGCCGGCCGCGGACGCCTGGTAGTCGGTGAAGCGGATCGTGCCCGCCGTCGGGGCGACGATCGGGGTGCCCTGCGGCGCGAGCACGTCCACGCCCTGGTGGGTGTGGCCCACGCGGCCGACCCCGAAGCCGTCCCCGTAGGTGAACGCGCCCCGGACCGGGAAGACGCCGCCGGCCGTCGCGGGCGGCGCCTGCACGGACGGCGGGGCCAGCGGAGCCGGCGTCGGCGCCGGCGTGGGCTTCGGCTTCGGCTTCGGCTTCGGCTTGACCGTGAGGACGCGGCGGCCCGGAGCCGACCGGCTGCGGCGTAGCTGCAGCCCGCCCTGGTCGGCGGCGTGGAGGCGCACGGTGTAGCGGCCGGCGGCAAGCGCCGCGCCCTTGGGCCACGCCACGCGGATCGTGCGCCCGGTGCGGACGGTCCCGAGCGGGATCCGGACGATCGCGGCGTCCGACCCGTGCGCGGGCCAGAAGACGATGCGCGCGGTGACGCGCCGCACCCCCGGCTCGTCCACGCGCAGCACGATCGACGGCGGCCTTCCACCGGCCGTCGTCGTGTGCGGAGTCACGCTGAACCGCGTCGCCTGAGGCGGCTGCGCCCCTCGGACGGGACTCCCGTACTCGACACCCCCGGCCCCGCCGCGGGTCCCGGGCGCTTCCGCGCCTCCCGGATCGGCGGCCGCGGCGGGATCCGCCACGGCCATCGCGACGAACCCCCAGATGGCGAATGCCGTTCCTCTCCGCCAAAGCCACGGCATGGGTGGAGGATCGGGATCCGGCGCGGAATCCTCAGCGCAGCGGCAGGGTTGCGCAGCTTTCGGCCGTCAAGGGCGCAGCCGGGCGTCCGCTTGCCGGCACGCCGTGTTGCAGCGCGCACGCCTGCCGCGCGCGGGCGGGCGGGCTGGTCTCACGGCCGCAGCAGCATCTGCGAGAGCACCTTCAGCGCCCCCGCCTTGTGCAGCGGCTCGTTGAGGTTGCCGCACTTCGGCGACTGCACGCACGAGGGGCAGCCGTGCTCGCACGGGCATTCGCTGATGAGCCGGAACGCGTCGCCCGCGAGCCGCTCGAACCCGGCGAAACCCTGCTTGGTGATGCCGATCCCGCCCGGGTGGCCGTCGTAGATGAAGATCGTGGCGCCGCCGGTCTGCGGGTGCAGGTTCGTCGACAGGCCGCCGATGTCCCAGCGGTCGCACATCGCGATGAGCGGCAGCACGGCGATCTGCGCGTGCTCGACCGCGTGCAGCGCGCCGAGCAGGACGTCGGGCGGGATGCCGTCGAGGACCTCGGGGCCGAGCTCGTACCAGAGCGCCCGCGTCGTGAAGGCGGTCGGCGGCAGGTCGAGCGTCTGCAGGTCGATGACCTCCTGCGAGGGCAGGCGCTTGCGCTGGTAGGCGTGGACCGTGTCGGTCACGGTCACCACCCCGTAGGAGAGGACGACGCCCAGCGCGTCGCGGCGGTCCAGCAGCCGCTCGATGTCGGTGTCCGTCTCCTTCTTCGGCTGCGTGTACCAGTCGCCCGAGAACGGGTGCACGAGCGCGCGGCGGCCGTCGACGTCGAGCTCCTCGACCTCGTAGGAGCGCCCCTGGTGCAGGTAGATCGCCCCCTCGTGGACCGTCGTGTGCGAGCGCGCGAAGTCGACCGTCCCGAGCAGCTCGCCGCTCTCCACGTTCACGATGACCACCGAGTCCGGGGACGCCGAGCGCAGGGAGACGCGGGCGGCCGGGTAGTCCTCGGCCTGCCGCAGGACGAACGTCCCGCGCCGCTCGACGAGCGCGCCCGTGGACACGAGGGCCTCGCACGCCGCGCGCAGGTTCGGGCCGAAGGTGGCCGCGTCGCCGACCGGGTCGACCGGGCCTTCGTGCGCCGCGCAGAGCAGGTGCGCGGCGTGGATCTCGTCGCTCTCGAAGTCGAGGATCGCGGATTCCACGGAGCGCTCGAGGAACTCGTCCGGGTGGCGGCAGAAGAACTGGTCCAGGGCGTCGTCCCCGGCGATGTAGACCGCGAGGCCCCGTCCGCGCCGGCCGGCGCGCCCCCACATCTGCCGCAGCGACGCGACCGTCCCGGGGAAGGTGACGACGACGCACGCGTCGAGGGCGCCGATGTCGATCCCCAGCTCGAGCGCGTCCGTCGTGATGACCGCCAGCAAGTCGCCGTTGGTGAGCTGGGCCTCCAGCTCGCGGCGCTGCTGCGGGGTGTAGCCGGCGCGGTAGGGCGCGACGCGCGCGGCCTGGTGCTGCTCCAGGCGCTCCCGCGTGAGCTTCGCGACGAGCTCGACGCCCTTGCGGGACTTGATGAAGCAGATCGTCCGCGCGCCCTCGCGCACGAGGTCCGCGACGATCTCCGCCGCCTCGCCGAGCGCGCTGCCGCGGGTCTGCAGCGCCTCGTCGATCACGGGCGGATTCCACATGGCGATCTGCCGGCGGGCGCCCGGCGCGCCGTCCTCGTCGACGAGCGTGATGTCCTCCAGGCCCGTCAGGCGCTCGGCCAGCTCGAGCGGGTTGGCGATCGTCGCGCTCGCCATGAGGAAGCGCGGCTCGGTGCCGTAGGCGTTCGCGATGCGCCGCAACCGCCGCAGGACGTTCGCCACGTGGGAGCCGAAGACACCACGGTAGACGTGCGCCTCGTCGATGACGACCACGGCGAGGTTCGCGAACAGGTCCCCCCAGAGGCGGTGGTGGGGCAGCACGCCCGTGTGGAGCATGTCGGGGTTCGTGAGGATGAGGTTCGCGTTCTTGCGGATCGCGCGGCGGTCCTCCTGCCGCGTGTCGCCGTCGTAGATCGCGGGGCGCACCTGCTTGGTGAGGCGGAACTCGTTCAGCGAGCGCGCCTGGTCCTGCGAGAGCGCCTTGGTCGGGTAGAGGTAGATCGCGCGGGCCTTGCTGTCCCGGCAGAGCACGTCGAGGGTGGGCAGGGTGAAGCACAGCGACTTGCCCGAGGCGGTCCCGGTCGTGACGATGGTCGGCCCCTCCCAGGCCGCGCGCAGCGCCTGCTCCTGGTGGGTGTAGAGGCGCTGGATCCCGCGGGCGCGCAGCGCGTCCGCCACGAGCGGGTGCAGCGCGTCGGGGATCGGGACGGTCCGGGCGTCGCGGGGCCGCTCGAGCGCCTCGCGGACCAGGCGCTCGTCGCTGCGCCCGGTCTCGATCAGGGCGTACCAGGGGTCGTCGGGGTCGGCGGGGAGGACGGGACTGGGGCCGGGGGCGGTCGACATGCGGGCCGTGAGGCTAGCGGCCGCGCGGACCGGTCCGGCCCGGGACGGGACGGCCCGCCCGCAAGCTGCGGGGCTTTGCGTGGCGTCAGTCCGCGACGAGCGCGCTCAGCAGCGCCTCGAGCGCCCGCAGGCGCCCCGAATCCAGTTCCCGCAGGACGGCGGGCGGCTCGGAGAGCATCCGGTCGGCGGTGGCCGCGGCGACGCGCCCGTCCGGGGTGAGGTCGACCAGGCGGGCGCGGCGGTCCTCGGGGTGGACCGTCCGCGTGACGAGGCCGCGGCCTTCCAGGTCGTCGACGATGATCGTCGCGTACGGGGCGTCGACCGCGAGCGTGGCGGCCAGGACGCGCAGCGTCGCCGGCTCCTGGGTGAGCGCGCGCAGCGCCTTCGCCTTCAGGAAGGACATGCCGAGCGCGTCGCTGACGTCCTTGCGGCGGTCGTGGTCGAGCACGAGGCCGCGCATGATCTCCCAGCTGCGGCGGGCCGCCGCCTCGTGGCCGGCGCTCATGTCGTCCCGAACTCCCTCGCCGTCGCGCGGGCGGTGCGCAGCGCCCACTCCCCGGTCGTCGCCACGCCCGCCGCCACGATGAAGAGCCCGCAGCCGGCGATGATCCACCACCCCGGTCCGGCGGCCGCCGCGAGCTGCTCCGGGGTGCCGGTCGCCGAGACCGCGACCGCGCCGACCACGGCGACGCCGAGCGACTGCCCGACCATCCGGCTCGTGGACGCCACCGCCGCCGCCACCCCCGCCTGCGCCGCCGGCATCCCGGAGACGGCGGCGTTGGTGATCGGCGCGTTGACGCACCCGAAGCCGATGCCGAACAGGACGTAGGCCAGCAGGAGGTAGGCGGTCGAGGTGTCCGGCGTAACCCGGGTGAGCAGGACGGCGCTCGCGCCCATGCCCAGGCCTGCGGCGATCAGCGGCAGGCGTGCGCCGCGGCGCCCGACGAAGCGCCCGGTGAGCGGCGCGAGGATCGCCGCGGCGGCGGCCATCGGGAGGGTCAGCAGGCCGGCGTGCAGCGGGCGCAGGCCCCGCGCCTCCTGCAGGTAGAGCGTGTTGAGGAAGAGGAAGCCGCCGAGGCTGACGAACGCGGCGATGGCCATCAGTGTCGCGCCGGCGAACGGCGCGGAGCGGAAGAAGCGCAGGTCGATGACGGGCTCGGGGCGGCGGCGCTCGTAGGCGATGAGCCCGGCGAGCGCGGCCACGGACACCGCCGCGAGGACGAGCGTCTGCGCCGACAGCCAGCCCTGCCCGGGCGCCTCGATGATCCCGAAGACGGTGGCGGCCAGCAGGACGACGATCAGCGCCTGGCCGACGGGGTCCGGGCGGCGGGGGCGGGGCGCCCGGGACTCCGGGACCAGGCGGCTCGTCAGCACGATCGCCGCCAGGCCGACCGGCACGTTGACCCAGAAGATCGCGCGCCAGCTGCCGCCGTCGCTGAGCGCGCCGCCGAGGACCGGGCCGAGCGCGAGGCTGATCCCGATCACGCCGCCCCAGATGCCGATGGCCTGCGCGCGCTCGCGCGGATCGGTGAAGGTGTTGCGGATGATCGACATGGCGACGGGGTTGAGCATCGAGCCGCCGACGGCCTGGAGCATGCGCGCCACGATCAGGGTGCGGACGTCCGGGGCGACGCTGCACAGCAGGGAGCCCGCGGTGAACAGCAGCAGGCCGAGCTTGAAGACGCGGGCGCGCCCGAAGCGGTCGGCCATCGAGCCCGACAGCAGCAGCAGGCTCGCCAGCACGAGCGTGTACGCGTCGATCGTCCACTGCAGCTCGGACACCGACGCGCCGAGGTCCGCGCGGATGGACGGCAGCGCGACGTTCACGATCGTCCCGTCGAGCCCGACGATGAACAGGCTCATGCAGCACACCGCGAGGATGAGGAAGCGGCGCGGATCGGGCGGGGCCGCGGCGGGCGCCGGCTGCGGAATGGTTGTAGCCACACAATGGTTATAGCACCGTAAGTGTCGCACGAGCCATTCCGCGGTCCCGCGGAGCGGCGTCGTCTACCCTCCGCCCCGTGCTCCGCTGCGTCTACGCCGACCTCGACGGCACCCTGCTCGGGCCGGGCGGGGGGCTCTTCACCGGGGGCGACAAGCGGCCCTCGCTGCTCGGGGCCCGCGCGGTCGAGGCCTGCGCCCGCGCAGAGGTCGAGCTGTGCGTCGTGACCGGGCGCATGCGCAGCTCGATGGCCGAGCTCGCGCGGCTGCTCGGCCAGCGCAGCGCGATCTTCGAGGCCGGTGCCGGCGTCCTGCTGGACGGTGAGCTGCACTGGCTGACGGGGGAGTGGCAACCGCAGGACGGCCGGTCGATCCACGCGCAGATCGAGGCGTCCGGTGCGCCCGCCCTGCTGCTCGAGCACTTCAAAGGGCGCCTGGAGGTCCACGCGCCGTGGCACGTCGGGCGCGAGACCAGCCACCTGCTGCGCGGGCACGTCGACGCCGCGGAGGCCGACGCCCTGCTGGAGCAGCACGGGCTCGGGACGCTCCGCCTGCTCGACAACGGCGGGGTCCACCGCCGCTCCCCCGACCTCGACCCGGCGATCACGCAGGTCCGGGCCTATCACCTGGTCCCGCGCACCGTCTCCAAGGCGGCCGGGCTTGCCTTCCACCGTCGCGCGCGCCAGTACGCCGCCGGGGAGACGATCGCCTGCGGCGACTCGCGGGAGGACCTGCAGATGGCGCCCGAGGTCGGCCGCTTCTGGTTGATGGCCAACGCCGTGGAGGACGACCCGTCGATGCGCGCGGCCATCGGCGGCGCCCCGAACGTCCGCGTGAGCGAGGGCACCTACGGCGCCGGCGTCTACGAGGCCGTCGTCACCACCCTGGCCGAACGAGGCGCGTCGTGAAGGACTGGTTCTGGACCTACGGCTGGAAGTTCGTCCTCGCGCTGCTGGTGGTGGCGGCGGCGATGGCGTTCCTCGTGCACCTGGAGGAGCTGTGGAGCCCGAGCGCGGTCCTGCTGGTGACGGCGGCGCGCTGAGCGCCGGGCGTCACCGACGGCTCTCATCCTCGGGTCACCTTCGGGTGTCAGAGTCGGCACATGCCCTCCCCCGCAGATCCGGCCGACCACGCGATCGTCCTCACGGGGGCGACCGGCTTCGTCGGCAGCGTCGTCCTCGAGCAGCTGCTC
>JAOPZU010000505.1 GCA_025963955.1 Solirubrobacterales bacterium | reverse complement strand
GGCTCTCGCGGGTGGCGAGCGACCGGATCGGTCCCGCCGAGGGCGACGGACCCGACGGCCGGGCCGCGAGGCGCGTGGTGTGGATCCTCATCGCGGTGCCGGCCACCGGGCTCGCCCTGGCGTGGCTGTCCTCGCAGGCGTCGCCGGCCTTCACCGGGCGCTACTTCGCGGTGCTCCTCGGTCCCCTGCTGCTGCTCGCGGGAATCGGATTGTCGCGGGCCGGCGGGCTGGGGCTCGCCTGTCTTGCGATCGTCTTCGTGATCTGGCTCGATCCTCGCACCTCGGAGATCGACCACAAGAGCGACGCCCGGGTCGTGGCGGCACGGATAGAGCCGCACGTCCGGGCCGGCGACCTCGCGGTGTCGGTTCATCCGGAACAGGCACCGCTGCTGCACTACTACTTCAAGCCAGGGCTGCGGTACGCCACGTCACTCGGGATGATGCCCGACCCGCAGGTCTTCGACTGGCGGGACGCGCTGCAACGCCTCCGCGACGCGGACCCCTACGTCACGCTGAACGCCCTGCTGCGCACGCTGAGACCGGGACAGCGCCTCGTCCTCGTGCTGCCGATCATCCGCACCTCGCGCTGGGGGGCCCCGTGGACGAAGCTCGTGCGCGAGCGCTCGGCGCAGTGGGAGATCGCCGCCGACCGCAACGCCGGTCTGCGGCGCCTCATGGCCGAGCCGCGGTTCGGCCACGGTCGCCTCCCGCGGGGCGTCCGGGCGGTGATCTACGAGCGGACCTGATCGCGATCCGGCAGCGGACGGACGCGAGCAGCCCTTCCTCAGGCCGCTTGATCCAGCGGCTGGGCCACCCCCGGGAGCTTCCGGTACGGGTTGACGTAGTCGTCGGCGTCCGTGTGATGTTCGTGGTAGACGGACTCCACGTTCACGGCCCAGATGTCATGGTCGCAGTCGCTCAGGCAGTTCTCGACCGCGCGCAGCGCCGACAGCATCGAGTGATCGGAGTTGTTGTACCGGTGCAGTCCGTTCCGCCCGACCTGCTGGAAGCCCTCCAGGGGGTCCAGCCAGGTGCGGATGGTCTCGACCCGTTCTGCGTAGTGCTCGTCGTACATCGGGTAGGCGAGGGGGACACGGGTGACGTAGCCGCGGCGCACGACGCCGGGCTTGGCCAGACCGAGCTGCTCCAGCTCCTTCGTGGCCAGGGCTACGAGATCCTCATCGGCCATCGACCAGACCTCGTCGCCGCTGAAGCAGTAGTACTCCAGGCCGACGCACGAGGCGGTCGGGTCCGGCACCATCCACGGCGACCACGAGCGGAAGTTCTGGATCCGGCCGACCCGCACCCCGTCCTCGTGAATGTAGATCCAGTTGTCGGGAAACAGGTCCTCCCCGTCGAGGACCAGGGAAACGGTCAGGAAGTCGCGATAGCGAAGCCCCTGCGCGGCCCGCTGGACCTCCGGGGGCGGAGCCGGGTGGCTGATCTTCGCGGTGGCCTGCAGCGGGAGAGACGAGATGGTGTAGGCCGCCTCCATCCGCTCGCCGGCCGCCCACACCGCGACCACCCGATCGCCCTCGCACTCGATGCGCTCCACCGGCGTGCGCAGCCGCACCTCGCCACCCATGGCCTCGATGCGCTCGGTCATCATCTCCCACATCTGGCCCGGTCCGTAGCGGGGGTACTGGAACTTGTCGATGAGCGACTTGATCTCGTCGTCCCCGTTGCCGAAGAACGCGGCCTTCGCCGCCGAGAGGAACGAGAGCCCCTTGATGCGCTGCGCCGCCCACTCCGCTCGGAGCTCGGTCGTGGAGACCCCCCACACCTTCTCGGTGTAGCCCTTGAAGAAGTGCGAGTACAACCGCCACCCGAACCGGTTGACCACCCACTGCTCGAGGTTCTCCTCCTCGCCCTTCTTCCTCGTCGCGGCGCGCAGGTAGGAGAGCCCGCAGCGCAGAAGCTCCCAGGGCCCGAGCTTCCTGACGACGTCCATGCCCTGCAGCGGGTAGTCGAGGAACCTGCCGCGCCAGAAGATGCGCGACTGGCGGGGACGCATCAGGAACTCGTCGCCCATGATCTCCAGCCAGAGGTCGTTGACCTCCTTGTTCTTCGTGAAGAAGCGGTGGCCACCGAGGTCGAAGCGGAAGCCCTCCGGATCCACGACGGTCTTGGCGATCCCGCCCACCTGGTCGTCGGCCTCGAAGACGATGACCTTCCGGCCGGCCTTCGCCAGCTGATAGCCGGCGGACAACCCGGCCGGGCCTCCGCCGATGACGACATAGGGCTTGTCCTGGCCGTCGCCGGCGAGCTCGCCCGCGTCAGATGATCGGTCGATGAGGCTCACGGGAGCCAGGATGTCCGTCGCAAGCCGCCGCAAACCCGGGGGGCCTATCTGGCGGCGAAGCTCGTGATCCTGCCGCTGACGTTCGCCGCGAACTACTGCTTCACGTCCTGGCTTCTCGGCAGCCGCGCACGGGGCCCGGGCTCAGCCCCGCGCCCCACGGCGCCCACGTAGGACCGCCGCGCGTGTCCGAGCGAAGGCCGTCGCCTCGTGGTGCTGCTCAGCCCGCCCGGAGGTCGAAGCGGTCGGGGCGGTCCAGCGACGTGTCGTCGGCGTCCACGCTCTCCCACACCTCACGGCCCTCGGCGCGAGCCTTGTCGATCTCCTCGCGACGCTGCCGCTTGCGCTCCTCCTTGACCGCCTTGCGCTCGGACACCTTCGTCTCGCGGCTCATCTTCGCGAACGTCGTCTTCTGCCTGCCGGCCATCGGGTGCTCCTCGGGTCGTGCGGCTCACCGTCCGGCGGCCTGTGAAGAAAGGCGCCCTGCGCGCGCAGGGCTTCACGCGGGCGCGTCCTCAAGCCGTCCGGGCAGACGGCAGGACGCGCGTCGCTCCCCTCCACCGTAGCGGCTCGGGCGGTCGATCGCGCTCGAAGCGGCGCCCGGGGCGCCTCCGCCGGCCCTCAGCGGGCGAGCACCGTGAAGCTCACGACCGTGGGCTTCGAGCGCCTCCCCTGGGTGTCCGTGGCCACCACGCGCAGCCGGTAGCTCCCGGATCGCAGCGCGCGACCGGCCATGCGCCCGGTGAACCGGAAGCTCGTGCGCCCGGCCGGACTGGAGTGCGCGACGCTGCCGGCGACAGCCACGTACCGCGCGCACGGTCGCCGGCGGGCGTGGGACCGCCGGGGCGCCCCGCACCTGGTCCCGATTCGCCGGCCCGGCGTGCGCCGCTCGACGACGAGGCGGACGTCGGCGGCCACGTTCAGCGCGTACCGGACGGTCGTGCCCGGGCGGCCGGCGCCCCTCCGCCTGGATGCGACGGTGCGGAAGTGCTGCGGGCTCAGCGAGAGTGCGGAGAGCGCCGGAGCCGAGACCGGGGGCGGCGGGGGCGGCGGCGGCGGGGGCGGGGGCGGCGGGATGAGGACCACCGGGATGACGACGGGCACCAGCGGCGCGGCCGGCGTGACGAACGTCTGGTCGGTGCCGAGGGCGGTGCCGGCGGCGTTGCTCAGCACCGCGCGGACGTGGTAGGTGCTCGCGGGCGTGAGCCCGGTGACGCTCGTCCCGAAGGCGCTCGCGGCGGCCCCCGGGGCGATCGCCTGCCCCGCGGTGGTGAGGCCGTAGGCGGTTGTCGGGCCGTACTGGAAGGTCCCGGTGGCCTCGGCGGCGTCGGGGTTGGTCGCCGTGCCCGTGAAGGTGGCACTCCCGGACGTGAGGGCGGTCACCGGCCCGGTGGCCGTGGTTCCCGGTGCCACCTCGTAGGCGCCGATGTCGCAGGCCACGCCCTGCGGCCGCACGACCCCGCGCTGGTCGGTGGCCGGGCAGGCCGTGTCCCCGGCGTCGATCGCCGGGCTCCCGCCGAGCAGCGGCGTGGTCGACGTCGGTCCCCCTGCCGGCTGCAGCGGCCCGAGCAGCGGATCCAGTCCGAAGCGGTCACCGGCCGCCGTCAGCCCGCACTGGCTCGGCGTGGTGTCCTCGAGGTTGTGGCCCAGCGACGTCGTCGTCGCGGCGCAGTTCCCCTTCCCTGCGGCCGCCACGCCGGCCGCGAGGACGGTGTCGCGGAGCTGGACCGGGCCCGACGGGAACAGGTTCCCACCCGCGCCGGTCGCCGTCCCGAGCGTGCTGTTCCCGGTGAGCGTGGAGCTCGTGACCGTGAGGCTGCCGCCGCCCGAGGCCGCTGCGTAAGCGCCGCCGCCCTGGGTGACGCCCGCGCCCAGGCTCCGCGCGACGTTCCCCGCCACCGTGAGGTTGCTGAGCGCGATCGTCACCGGGCTGAAGACCGTCGCCTTCACGCCGCCGCCCTGGGCCGACCCGCCCGGCCCGGTCGTGCCGCCGGAGGGCCCGTGCGCCCCGCCGGAGGAATCGGCGAGGTTCCCGCTGATGGTGCTCGACGTGATGGTCGTCCCGACCGTGCCACCGTTGCTGACCGAGAGCCCGCCGCCGTAGGTGATGCTGCCCGGCCCGCCGTTCCCCGTCCCGGCCCCGTCGCCGCCGGTCGCGGAGGTGGTGTTCCCGCTGAAGGTCGAGCCGTTGACGGTGAGCGTCACGGTGCTGAGCAGCCCTCCACGCTGGGCGATGCTCCCGGGGCCGCCGTTGCCGTTCGGCGGGATGCCGTTGCCGCCGCTGGCGGTCGCCGTGTTCCCGGTCACCCGCACCCGATCCAGCACGAGGGCGCCCGAGTCGCTGTCGATCCCGCCGCCGTAGGCGATGCTGCCGGGTCCGCCGGGAACGCCGGAGGAGTCGGCGGTGTTCGCGGTGACCGCGACGTCGCGCAGGGTCAGCGCGGCAGCCTGGTTGTAGATCCCGCCACCCTGGGCGATGCTGCTGATCTCGTGCCCGTCGCGGATCGTGAGGCCGCTGATCACGATGGTGCTCGCGCCCGTGGTGTGCAGCACGCGGAACGCACCACCCGAGCGGAGGATCGTGTCCCCGGCGTCATGCCCCGTGATGGTGATGCTCTTGGCGATCGCGAGCTCGCCGCTGGTGAGGGTGTATGTCCCGGCCGGCAGGATCAGCGTCTCCCCCGGAGCCGCGTCGAGGACCGCCTGGCGCAGGGATCCGGCGCCCGCGTCGTTGGTGCCCGCGACGGTGATCGCGGCGTCCGCGCCGGCGACCGGGACCGCGAGCAGCGCGAGCGCCAGCAGCGCCCCGCGAGCCAGCGATCGGGTCCTGGAGGCCTCGGAGCGACGGGGGGCTTGCGCCATGACGGACCTCTCACTGCGCTAGATGCCGAGTCACCCAGCGAGCCCCGACTGCAGAACCAACCGAATGTCCGGGCGCCCGGCGGGCGCCCGTCCACGAGACGCCGCCGAGCAGCGTCCCGGGGGCGACCGTACTCCGATCCGGGGGGAAGTCAACGGGCGGCGGGCGGCCGCCTCGCCGGGCGTCAGCGTCGCTCAGGCCGCCAACCGCGACGTGCCGGCGGCCGCGCCGGACGAGGTGATGTCCACCGCGACGCGGTCGCGGCCGCCGGCCTTGGCCTGGTAGAGCGCACGGTCGGCGCGGGCGAACCAGTCGTCCGCCGGCTCGCCGGGAACGGCCTCGGCCACGCCGACGCTTGCGGACAGCCGCAGGACACCCCGGGGGCCGGCGAGCTCCAGCTCGCGGACCGCGACCAGGAAGCGCTCGGCCAGGCGGCGGCCGTCGTCGACGCCCGCGTCGTTCAGGATCACCGCGAACTCGTCGCCGCCGAAGCGGGTGACGACGTCGCGTCGCCGCGGGAAGCTGCGCACGAGCGCCCCCGCGAACGCCGCCAGGGCACTGTCCCCCGTCTGGTGCCCGTGCCGGTCGTTGATGCGCTTGAAGTCGTCGAGGTCGACCACCACGAGGCACGCGGGTTCGTCGACGAGGGTGCGCACCTGGACGGCGCGCGGCAGCTCACGCTGCAGCACGCTGCGGTTGCCGAGCTTGGTGAGCGGGTCGAGCTCGACCTCGCGGCGGGTGTCGTCGAGCTCCACGCGGAGGCCCTCCACGCGTTCGCCGAGCTCGTGGGCCAGCCGCGACTGCCGGTTGCTGCGCTCGTCGATGATCTCCGACAGCCGCTGCACGGTGGCCAGCGCAGTCGCCTTCAGCTCGGCGGCCGAGCCCCCGGCGGCGGCGCGCAGGCGCTCGAGCTGACCCGCGGCGTCCGCGTCGGCCGCGGCGTCACCCACGATGGCCGTCGCCAGCCCGTCGACCACGAGCCAGACCGCGTCCTGCAGCTCGTCGACGGAGCGGGCCACCGCCGCGCGATCCTCACGCACGTGGGCGACGACGTGCCGGCCGAGGCCGACCCAGTCGCGGGCGAGCGCGTCGTCGCCGGCGCGGGCGCCGGGAGCAGCCCCGAGGACGAGGACGTGGCGCGCCCAAGCGTCGAGATCGTCGGCCGCCCGCGGGCCACGGGCCGTGGC
>JAOPZU010000478.1 GCA_025963955.1 Solirubrobacterales bacterium | reverse complement strand
CGGCCGGCCTGGCGGGCGGCGAACTACGCCTCCTTCGACGCGCTGCTGGCGCCCGTGGTGGCGGGGGCCGGGAAGAACCTGGGGCCCTTGAGCGGGCCGGCGGGGCTCGGGGCGGGAGCGGTCCTCGGGGCGGAGGTCGGCGCGCTGACCGGGTTGCTCGGCCGGCGCGTCCTCGGCCAGGTCGACGTGCGCCTGCTCGATCCCGAGGCGCCGCTGCGGCTGCTGCTGGTCGTCCCGAACCTCCACGCCTCGGCGAAGGCGCTCGACGTCGATGCCGCGCAGCTCGTGCGCTGGGTCACGGTCCACGAGGTCACGCACGCCGTCCAGTTCACCGGGGTGCCGTGGCTGCGGCCCTACCTGGGCGAGCTCATCGGGGAGCTGCTGGAGCTCGCGCAGCCGAAGGACAAGAAGCACGGCGGGGCCCCCCGGCCCGCCGTGCCGAAGCTCGACGTGCGGGCGCTGGTGGAGCAGGCGCGCAGCGGGTCGCTGCTGACCCTGGTGGCCGGGCCGGAGCGCGCGGCGCTGCTCGAGCGCATCCAGAGCATCATGTCCCTGATCGAGGGTCACGCGGAGCACGTGATGGACGCCGCCGGCGCACCCGTCCTGCCCGACCTGGACCAGCTGCGCGCAGCCCTCAAGGCGCGGCGCGAGACCGCGACAGGCTTCAGCCCGTGGAAGCTGCTGGAGAAGCTCCTCGGGATGGAGCTGAAGATGAAGCAGTACGCCGTCGGCAAGGCGTTCTGCGACGAGGTGGTGGCGCGGAGCGACGTGCCCACGCTGCACCGGGCGTTCGCCGCGCGGGAGCTTGTGCCGACCGCGGCCGAGCTGAAGGACGCGGGCGCCTGGATCGCCCGCGTCAGCGCCTGAGCAACCCCCGTCGCCGCTCGAGCGGGCGCGCGCACTGCCGCCCGCGCCGCCGCGGGCCGCCCGAACGCGCGTTCTGCGTGTCACAAGCGGCTCACAATTTGACGCAGTGTCCATCGGTCTTTTCGGGCACAAGGACCGTACGGGTGTAACAACCGTCCCGGACGGGTTTACAAACAGGTGTTCGAAGGTACACTTCGAGTTACTTAGTTCTAATATCCTTAGCGAGGGAGAGACCACATGGCTGACCAGAGCGCCCCCACACCCGCCCAGAACGTCGACACGGCCGCCACCAAGACGACCCCGACGGTCAAGCGCGCCACCGCCGCGACCAAGCGGTCGACGTCGGCCAAGAAGGCGGCCACGACGCGCAAGGCGAACAGCACCACCGCCACCGCGAAGTCCACCGCGCGTACCACCGCGAAGAAGGTCGCTCCCGAGCCGAGCACGGTCGACCAGGTCCAGGCCTACGCCGAGAAGGCCGTCCTCATCCCCGTCGGTGCGGCTCTGCTGGCTCGTGATCGGGTCACCGGCACGATCGACGACCTCACGGCGAAGTACGGCTCCAAGGAGGCGGCGCAGAAGCAGTTCGACGCGCTCGTCAAGGAGCTCTCCGCTGATCTGAAGAAGGCCGAGAAGCGCGGCGCGACCGCCCGCACCAAGGCCGAGCGCGAGCTCAAGAAGAACCGCACCAAGGTCGAGCGCGAGCTGCGCACCCGCCGGGCCAAGGCCGAGCAGGACCTCAAGCGCAACCGCACGAGGGCGGAGAAGGAGATCAAGGCCTTCCGCGCCGACCTCGACAAGCAGGTCGGCGGGTTCCGCAAGGACATCGAGCCCCGCATCGAGCTCGTGACCACCACGGTCGACAACGTCGTCGCCACCGGCCGCAAGACGGCGACCGACGCCGCCAACGTCGTCGTGGAGCGCGTCGCCGCCCTGGCGTAGCACCCCCTTCCCCGCACCGGCCTGAGAGGGTCCGGGCTCGCGGACAGGTCTGACGATCACATATCCCGTCGTCAGTCGAAGCACCCTCTCCTCCCTCGACAAAGGGCCCGCACATCGTGCGGGCCCTTTGTCTTGTCACCCCGGCACCTTCGGCGGTTGCGGATCGCGCGCTCGACCCTGCGACAATGGGTCCATGCCTTCCGTTGACGACATCCGCGACGCCCTCCGCGCGGTCATCGACCCCGAGCTGCGCCAGGACATCGTCGAGCTCGGCATGGTCCGGGCGATCGAGCAGACCCCCGACGGTGACGTCCACGTGATCGTCTCGCTGACGACCTCGGGCTGCCCGATCCGCAACCAGTTCCAGCAGGACGTCACGAACGTCGTGCGGGAGCTCGGCGTCACGAACGTCACGGTCGCGTTCGACGTCCTGAGCGACAGCGAGAAGGGTGCGCTGCAGCAGAAGCTCGGCCGCGGCACGATGCCTAAGGGCGCCCTCGCCCAGGTCAAGAACGTCATCTGCATCGGGTCGGGCAAGGGGGGCGTCGGCAAGTCCACGCTGACGTCCAACCTCGCGGCCGCGCTCGCCGCCGACGGCAAGAGCGTCGGCATCCTCGACGCCGACGTCTGGGGCTACTCCATCCCGCGGATGTTCGGCCTCGGCTCCGACCGGCCGCCGGTCTCGCCCGACCGCAAGATCCAGCCGCTGGAGGCGCACGGCGTCAAGGTCATGTCGATCGGCTTCTTCGTCGCCGAGGACGCCGCCGTCGTCTGGCGTGGGCCCATGCTCCACAAGGCGCTGACGCAGTTCCTCGAGGACGTCGCCTGGGGCGCGCTCGACTACCTCCTCGTGGACCTTCCCCCGGGCACCGGCGACGTGTCGATGACGCTCAGCCAGCTGCTGCCCCAGGCGCAGTTCATCATCGTCACCACGCCGCAGGACACCGCGCAGAAGGTGGCGCGTCGCAGCGCCGAGATGGCGAACAAGGTCAGCCTCGACATCGCCGGCGTCATCGAGAACATGTCCGGCTTCACGACCCCGTCGGGTGAGCGCTTCGCCATCTTCGGCGAGGGCGGCGGCAAGGCCCTCGCAGACGAGCTCGACGTCCCGCTCCTGGGCAAGATCCCGTTGACGATGCCGCTGCGCGCGCAGGCCGACGCCGGCACGCCGCTGGTCATCACCGATCCGGACGACCCGGCCGCGCAGAACATCCGTCAGGCCGCCCGCGGCATCATCGCGATGACGCCGGAGCCGCTCCCGGTCCTGAACGTCATCACGCCGGACATCCCCCTGCCCGAGGCGCCTGCGCCGACGGGCATGTCCCTGCCGATGGCGTAGCCGCCCCGCGGCGTCGCCCGCTGGGGCGGCGCCACTCAGCCCGCCGGACTGAACTCCGCGCAGGCCCTCGCGTTCGCGCTGACGTCCCGGGGCGGGTCCGGGAGCCGGACGGCGTTCAGGCGCGCCTGCAGCTTCATGAGGACAGCCGGGTCCTTCTCGGACTCGGCGGCCGTGTCCCGCAGCGTCTTGACGAACCGGCGGAAACCCGTCGCCGTGCCCTTCTGGTAGGCGGCGAACTCCTCCGGGGCGCCGGCCTTCGCCAGCGTGTCGAGCGCCGTCTCCGTCCCGTCGGCGAAGCGCTTGAGCGAGGCCGTGATGAGCGCCAGCCGTGCGGACCGCGCGGCCTTGGTGTCGCGCTCGACCGCGGCGGTGTCCGCGCTGACGCGGGCGGCCGCCGTGGCCACGTCCGAGCAGAACGAGTTCAGCGACGCGTAGTAGTCCTTCTTCGACGGGCCGTCGTCCCCACCGCCGCAACCGGTGGCCGTGGCGAGCAGGGCGATCGTCAGGGCCAGGCCCGTCGTGCGCACCCGCACGACGCGGGGGCGCACCGCGGCCTACTTGCCGGCGAAGTAGTCCGCGTTGATCTGCACGTACTTGCTCCACTCGTCCGGGACCTGGTCCTCGGCGAAGCAGGCATCGACCGGGCAGGCTTCGACGCAGGCATCGCAGTCGATGCACTCCTCGGCGTCGATGTAGAGCATCTCCACCTTGTCGTAGTCCGGCTCGTCCGGCGTGGGGTGGATGCAGTCGACGGGGCAGACCTCGACGCACGAGTTGTCCTTCGTGCCGATGCAGGGCTCTGCGATGACGTAGGCCATACGGGTAATTCCTCTACTCCGGGGACTTGTACGAGCTGCGAACAGCCCGCGCCATACTACGACAGACCTATGGGCATCACCTCCAAGATCCTCGGACAGCGTGGCGTGAAGCAGGCGAAGGACGCAGGGATCGACCCCGCGCGGGTGCCGCCGGGGCAGTACCTGACGTCGAAGTTCCCCGTCTTGACCTACGGTCGCGTGCCGCCGGCCGACCTGGCGTCGTGGACCCTGAGCGTCGACGGAGCCGTCGCGAACCCCTTCTCGATCGACTGGGAGGAGTTCCTCGCCCTGGAGCAGCGGACGCAGACGGTGGACATCCACTGCGTCACGCGCTGGTCCAAGCTCGACACGACGTGGAACGGCGTCCCGATCCGCACCCTCCTCGACCGGGCCGGGGTGAGGCCCGAGGGCACGCACGTGATGGCGCACTGCGACGGCGGCTACACGACGAACATGCCGATCGAGGTGCTCGACGATGACGACGTCATGGTCGCGCACGCCTACGACGGCAAGCCGCTGGAGCCGGACCACGGCTACCCGGTCCGCCTCCTGGTCCCCAAGCGCTACTTCTGGAAGTCCGCAAAGTTCCTGCGCCGGCTCCAGGTCATGACGGCCGACCAGCAGGGCTTCTGGGAGCTCAACGGCTACCACAACGACGCGGACCCGTTCAAGGAGGAGCGCACGTGGTTCTGAGGAATCCTCGCCCGGGGGGCTCGGATTCCTCAAGGCGGTTGCTCGGCTGCGCCTCGCAACGCGCCGCCTGAGGTGCTGCGAGACGCCCGGGGGGCTCGGATTCCCTCGGGCGGTTGCTCGGCTGAGGTGCTGCGAGACGCGGGGCCTCGCTAGGTTCCTTGGCGTGCTCCTGCTCACCGGTGCCACCGGGCTCGTCGGGACGCCGCTCCTGCGGCGCCTGGTCGCCGCCCGCGTCCCCGTCCGCTGCCTCGTCCGCGACCCGAAGCGCCTCGGCCCGGAGCGCGTCCGGGTCCAGATCGCGCTCGGCGACCTGACCGACCCGCCGTCCTTCCGCAACGCGCTGCGCGGCGTGAAGACGGTCGTGCACCTGGCCGGCACGGTCCGGGACCAGGCGGCAGGCTCGATCGAGGAGCTCAACGGCATCGCGACGTGGCGCATGGTGCAGGCCGCGGAGCGGGCCGGCGTGCAGCACTTCATCTTCCTCAGTGCGCTCGGGGCGGGCGCGCACAACCGCGCGCGGTACCTGCGCGCCAAGGCCCTCGCGGAGCAGGCGGTCGCCGACTCCGGCCTGCGCCACACGATCGTCGCGCCGTCGCTGGTCTACGCGCCGGGCGATCGCTGGTCGACCCTGCTCGGCCGCCTGGCGCTCGCGCCCGTGGTCCCCCTCCCCGGTGGCAGCGGCGCCCGCTCGCAGCCGATCTGGGCGGAGGACGTGGCGGACTGCCTGCTCGCGCTGATCCAGGCGCCTGCGGACGGAGCGGTCGCGAGCGCGCGGCACGAGCTCGGTGGGCCGGACGCGCTGAGCCCGTCCGAGGCGGCGCACGTCGTGCTGCGCGCGGCCGGGCGCGAGCGCCCCGTCCTGCCCGTGCCGACGTTCCTCACCTCCCGCGGGCTGCGGGTGGCCGAGGCTCTGGCGAAGTCCCGCACCCCGGTCACCTGGGACGAGGCAGAGCTGCTGCAGGTCCCGATGACCACCCGGCACGGCACGGCGCACGCCGAGGCGCTCGGCGTCGTGCCGCAGCGGATGGCCGTGGTCCTCGGCGCCGTCTGAGTCGCGCGGCTTGCACCACGACCGCGGGCCGGGGCGGCCCGGCGTCGCTTCAGCGCGCGCCGTCGTGCCAGAGCTGGGCGCCGCGCCCGAAGCCCTGGGAGAAGAGGAACGCGGCGGCGTCCTCGCCGGCCGGGTGGACCTCCGCCCGGATGCCCTGCACGCCCTTGGCCCGCAGCCGCGCGCGGACCTCGTCGAGCAGCGCCCGGCCGGCGCCCCGCCGGCGCGCGGCGGGGTGGACGAAGAGCTCGTCGATCACGCCGAGGGCCCCGTCCATCGTCGGGTGCACGTCCGCGTGGGCGGTGCAGTACCCGAGCAGCCGGCCGTCCTCGACGGCGGTCTCCACGACCAGGCGTGGGTGCCGCAGGGACGCCCGCAGGTGGGCACTCAGTCGCGCGCGCCGGTCGTGGTCCAGCGGGGCGCCGGCGGCGACCGCCGCCAGCTCCCAGACGGAGAGGATCGCGTCGACGTCGCCGGGCTCGGCGGGGCGGGTGCTCAGCGTCGCGGGAGCGGTCATTCCGCGCGCCAGGCTACCGGCCGTGAGCGGATAGGCTCGCACGATGAGCACGATCGACACGAGTGACGTCCAGTCCGGGCTTGAGGGCGTCGTCGCCTTCGCCACGACCATCGCCGAGCCGGACAAGGAGGGTGGCGCCCTCCGCTACCGCGGCGTCGACATCGAGGACCTCGTCGGGAAGGTCCCGTACGAGAAGGTCTGGGGCCTGCTCGTCGACGGCAGCTTCGAGCCCGGTCTTGCGCCGGCGCAGCCGCACCCGCTGCTCGTACGCTCGGGCGATCATCGCGTGGACGTGCAGAGCGCCCTGGCGATGCTCGCCCCCGAGTACGGCTACAAGGCCGTCATCGACATCTCCGACGAGCAGGCGCGCGACGACCTGGCCCGCGCCTCCGTCCAGGCGCTCAGCTTCGTCGCCCAGTCCGCCCGCGGCCTCGGGCAGCCCTGGGTCTCCCAGGCGGAGATCGACCAGCAGGACACGATCGCCAAGCGGTTCCTGATGCGCTGGCGCGGCGAGGTCGACCCGGACCACGCCAAGGCCATCGACGCCTACTGGATCTCGGCCGCCGAGCACGGCATGAACGCCTCGACGTTCACCGCCCGCGTGGTGACGTCGACCGGCGCGGACTGTGCCGCCGCGCTGTCCTCCGCCGTCGGCGCGCTGAGCGGCCCGCTGCACGGCGGCGCCCCCTCGCGCGTGCTGAAGATGATCGAGGGCGTCGAGGAGATGGGCGACGCCGAGAAGTGGGTCAAGCAGGCCCTCGACAGCGGTGAGCGCCTGATGGGCTTCGGCCACCGCGTCTACCGCGCCGAGGACCCGCGCGCCCGGGTCCTGCGCCGTGTCGCCTCCGAGCTCGGGTCGCCGCGCTTCGAGGTCGCCGAGGCGCTCGAGAAGGCCGCGCTCGCCGAGCTGAAGGCCCGTAAGCCGGACCGCGTCCTGGCGACGAACGTCGAGTTCTGGTCCGCGGTCATCCTCGACCTGGCCGCCGTCCCGGCGGACCTCTTCACGCCGATGTTCACCTGTGCCCGCGTGGCCGGCTGGTCCGCCCACATCCTGGAGCAGAAGCGCGAGGCGCGGCTCATCCGCCCGACTGCGAAGTACGTCGGCGAGGGCCCGCGCCCCGTGGACGCGGTGGCGTAGGCGGCTACTCCGCGAGCGCCTTCCCGAGCAGCGCCACCAGCTGGCGCTGCTCGGCGGCGCTCAGGCGCAGCAGCGCCGCGGGCGGCTGGGCCATCAGCGTGCCGAGCCGCTCCCGCACGTCGGCTCCCGCGTCCGTCACCACCAGGTGCTTGACGCGGCGGTCGTGGCTGGCGGGCCGGCGAAGGACCAGTCCCCGCGCCTCGAGCCGGTCGACGATGCCGGTGACGTTGGAGTTGTCGCAGTGCATCAGGCCCGCGAGCTCGCTCATCGGGGTCGGCGTCCCGGGCTCCAGCAGCCGCAGCGCCATCGCCTGCGGGGGCGACAGCTTCAGCTCCTGGCAGACGGCGAAGAACTGCCCGCGGTTGCCCTGGAAGAGGCGGCTCATCAGCAGCCAGGCCTCGGAGGCGGCGGACGTCGGGGCCGGTGCGGTCGCGCTCATGGACCCCAAGGGTACTGGTTGCCACTGGCGGTCTTCTTGCCCGACGACCATTGCCGACCTCAACGGTCCGGTCGCGGTCAGACCCGCGCGCGGACGCGAGCCGGGCCCCGTTCTCATCGCTCCCGTCAGCCCGCGATCACGGCGGGCAAGGCGGTCGTCACGCCGTCGGAGGACTGTGCTTTCGTGTTCGATCGTGAACGACGAACCGGCCATCGAAGCACGCGGACTGGTCAAGCGGTTCGGCGACATGACGGCGGTCGCGGGGGTGGACCTCAGCGTGCCCGCCGGCAGCGTCACCGCCGTGCTCGGCCCGAACGGCGCCGGCAAGACCACCATGGTCCGCATGCTCACCACGCTCAGCGCGCCGGACGAGGGGACCGCGAGCGTCGCCGGGTTCGACGTCGTCGGCGCGCCGAACGAGGTGCGCCGGCGGATCGGCTTCGCCGCGCAGGACGCCACGGTCGACGAGCTGCTGACGGGGCGCGAGAACCTCGTGATGATCGGCGAGCTGTACCACCTCGGCCGCGGCCGGGCGAAGGAGCGCGCGCAGGCGCTGCTCGGCCAGTTCTCGCTCGAGGACGCCGCGGACCGGGTCGTCGGGAAGTACTCGGGCGGGATGCGGCGGCGTTTGGACCTCGCCGCGACGCTCGTCGCCACGCCCGACGTCCTGTTCCTCGACGAGCCCACCACCGGCCTGGATCCGCGTGCCCGCAACGAGCTCTGGGAGGTTCTGGACACCCTCGTGGAGAGCGGCGTGACGATCCTGCTGACGACGCAGTACCTCGAGGAGGCCGAGCGCCTCGCCGACCACATCCTGGTCGTCGACCACGGCCGCATCATCGCCGCGGGCAGCGCCCGCGAGCTGAAGCGGCAGATCGGGGGCGAGCAGATCCGCGCCGTGGTCCGGGACGCGTCGCGGCGCGAGGAGGCGCGGGCGCTGGCCTCCCAGGCCCTCGGCACCGAGGCGACGGCCGACGGCGACGGCGCCGTCGTGGTCGCCACCGAGGGCGGCGCGGGTGCGG
>JAOPZU010000463.1 GCA_025963955.1 Solirubrobacterales bacterium | reverse complement strand
GAGGAACGCGCCACAGACGCCGGCCAGCACGTCGCCGGTTCCGGCGGTCGCCAGCGCCGGGGCGCCGCCCTCGCTGACGATGACGCGCCCGTCGGGCGTCGCGATCAGGCTGTCGTCGCCCTTCAGGACCACGATCGCCCCGGTGCGTCGGGCGGCCTCGCGGACGCTGTCCAGCCGCGCGGCCTCGATGGCCGCGTGGGTCTCCCGGCCGAGCAGGCGCGCGAGCTCCCCGGCGTGCGGGGTCAGGAGCGTCGGCGCGGTGCGGGTCAGGAGCGCCTCCGGATCTCCCGCGAAGGCCGCGATGCCGTCGGCGTCGAGCACGAGCGGGCCCGGAGCCTGCAGCGCGGCCTGGCGGACGCAGGCCAGCGCGCCGTCGCTGCGACCGGTGCCCCCGCCGAGGACGAGGACCCCTCCCCGGGCGGCGACCGTGTCCAGGACCTCCTGCGCCGCCTCGGGCACCAGGACGCCCCCGGCGTCCGGGACGCCGCGGGTCATGACCTCCGTGAGCTTGACCTCGAAGATCGGCTCCAGGCTGTGCGGGACGCAGGCGGTGACGTAGCCCGCACCGGCGCGGGTCGCCGCCTCGGCGGCCAGGCAGACCGCGCCCGTGAGCCCGCGCGAGCCGCCGCACAGCACGACGTGTCCGGCGGTGAACTTCGTCGAGGCGGCGGCGCGCGTCGGCACGTCCTCCAGGACCTCGTCGTCCTCCATCAGGCCGGCCTGCGCACCGGCCTCGGCGCGGACGCCGATGTCGACGACGTGGACCGTTCCCGCGTGCGCCTTTCCCGGCGCGATCCACAACCCCGGCTTGGCCGCGGCGAAGGTGACGGTCGCGGACGCGTGGACGACGGTGTCGGGGTCCGGGACAGCGCCGGTGTCCGCGTCCACCCCGGAGGGGACGTCGCAGGCGATGACCGGCAGGCCGGACGCGTGGAGCACCCGGATCGCGCGCGCCACGGCTCCGCGGGGCGCGCCGCTGACCCCGGTGCCCAGCAGCGCGTCGATCGCGCCGGCGCATCCGTCGAGCGACTGCAGGTCGAAGGGCCGCGGCCGCACGACGAGCCGCGCGAGGTTCTCCGCCGCGTCACCCTCAGAGTCCTCGATCGCCGAGGTCGTGAAGACGCGCACGTCCCGGCCGGCGGCGTGCAGCAGGCGGGCCGCGACGAACCCGTCGCCGCCGTTGTTGCCCTTGCCGCACAGCACGGCGATGGGACCGTCCGGGATCAGGTGCCCGGCGAGCATCGCCAGGCCGCTGCCGGCGCGCTCCATCAGCGCCAGGCCCGGGGTCCCCTTCTCGATGGCGGCGGCGTCGGCCGCGCGCATGGCGGCGGAGCCGGGAAGCGCGGAGACCCAGCCGGGCAGGCCGGTCATCGGGCGGGCACCGGCTGCGCGATGGCCACGGCACCGGCGGTCGTCGGCGTGTGGGTCAGGGACACGCGGACGTCCAGCCCGCGTGCGGCCGCGGCGTCCGCCGTCGCGCCGCTGAGCATGATCCCGACCTCGCTGCTGCCGCCGCCCCGAACCTCGATCTCCAGCGGGCGCATGACGTCCAGCTGCAACGCCTTGGTGACCGCCTCCTTCGCGCAGAAACGTGCCGCGAGGTGCTGGCCGGGGCGCGCGCGGCCGGCGGCGTAGGCCTGCTCGCCCGGCGTGAAGAGGCGGTGCGCGAGCGACGGCCGACGGGCCAGGGCACGCTCGAGGCGGTCGATGTCCAGCAGGTCGAGTCCGATGCCGACGCTCATGCCCGGGGCGCCCGCGTCATCACGGCGCTCAGACCAGTGCGCCCGGGACGAGGGCGACGAGCCGCCGGCAGACGTCGTCCGTCTCCTCGGCCGTCGGCGCCTCGACCATGACGCGGACGAGCTGCTCGGTGCCGGAGGGCCGCACGAGGACGCGCCCGCGCCCGTCGAGCCCGGAGGCCTCGTGCGCGACCGCGGCCACCAGCACCTCGTCCGTCATCGCCGCGTCGCGGTCGGCGACGCGGACGTTGACGAGCTTCTGCGGCAGCTTGTCCATCCCGTGGCGGTCGGCGAGATCGGCGCCCGCCAGCGCCTCCAGGGTCAGCAGCGCGCTGGCCACGCCGTCGCCCGACGGCACGAAGCCCATGTCGATGATGTGGCCGGACTGCTCGCCGCCGAGGGCCCACTCGCGGGTGCGCAGCTCCTCCAGGACGTAGCGGTCCCCCACGCCGGTGATCGCCACCTCGATGCCGGCCTCGCGCATGGCCGTGTGGAAGCCGTAGTTCGTCATGACGGTCACGGCGACGCCTCCGCCCGTGAGGCGATCCTGCGCCTTGAGGTGCAGCGCGGCGAGGGCGATGAGCTCGTCGCCGTCGACGACCGCGCCGGTGCGGTCGACCGCGAGGACGCGATCCCCGTCACCGTCGAAGGCGAAGCCGAGATGATGGCCGCCGGCGACGACGGCCTCCCCCAGCTGCTCGACGTGCGTGGAGCCGCAGCCGGCGTTGATGTTGCGGCCGTCGGGCGCGTCGGCGATGACGTGCGTGGTCGCGCCGAGGCGGCGGAAGATCTCCGGCCCGACGCGGTGGGTGGCGCCGTTGGCGCAATCGAGCAGGACGTCCACGCCGGTCAGGTCGAGGTCCTGGAACCGCGCTTGGAGCTCGCGGAGGTAGTCCTCCTGGGTGCCGTGCAGGTCGCGGATGCGGCCGATCCCCCCGGGCGCCGCCGTGCGCGCGGCTTCGGCGTCGTGGTCGAGGAGCTCGGTGATCCGGGCCTCGGTGGCGTCCGTGAGCTTGAGGCCGTCGGCGCCGAAGAACTTCAGGCCGTTGTCCTGGAAGGGGTTGTGGCTGGCGGAGATGACCGCGGCCACGTCGAAGCCGTACCGGGCGATGAGCAGCGGCGCCGCCGGCGTCGGCAGGACGCCGCCGAGCAGCACGTCGCCGCCGGCGCTGGTGACGCCCGCGGCCAGCGCGGCCTCGAGCATCTCGCCGGACTCCCGCGTGTCCCGGATGACGAGGACCTGCGGCCGCCGGCCCTCCGTGGGCTCGGCGGCCAGGGTGACCGCCCGCCCGAGGGCCAGCGCGAGCTCCGCGGTGAGCACCTCGCCGGCGACACCGCGGACCCCGTCGGTCCCGAACAACCTGCGAGCCATCCGGTGGGCTCGGAGCGCTGCTAGCGCTTGCTGAACTGCGGCTTCTTGCGGGCCTTCTTGAGGCCGGCCTTCTTGCGCTCCTTGACGCGTGCGTCACGCGTCAGGAAGCCGCGGCGCTTGAGCTCGCCACGCAGGTTCGGGTCAGCCTCCAGCAGTGCCTTGGAGATGCCGTGGCGCAGCGCGCCGGCCTGCGACGAGACACCGCCGCCGTGGATCGTCGCGATGACGTCCATGCGGTCCTCGTAGCCGACGGTCTCCAGCGGCTGGCGGATGTTGCGCTGCAGCGTCACGCGCGGGAAGAACACGTCGAGCGTCTTGCCGTTGATCGTGTAGGCGCCCGTGCCGGGCTTCAGGATGACGCGGGCGACGCCGGTCTTCCGCTTGCCGGTGGCGCGGTAGCGCGCGTCGGCGGAGAGGTCGACGTTCGCGACGATGGGCTGATCGTGCAGATCCTCGTCGTCGTCGTCGGACGGGATGATCTCCTCGCCGTCCTCGTCGTAGAGCGTCTCGCGGCCGAGGGCGTCCTCGCCCTCACGGACGATGTCGACCTCGAGGTCCATGCCGGGGATGGCGGGCTTCGCGCGGGGCGCGGCGGGCTCGTCCTCCTCGTCGGCACTGTCCTCGTCGGACTCGGCCGCCGCGACGGGGGCCTCCTCGACGGCGGGAGCGTCCTCGGCGGGCGCCTCGGCGACCGGGGCGTCCTCGACGACGGGGGCGTCCTCGACGACCTCCTCGGACACGACCTCCTCGGTCACGGCCTCGGGGGCGGGCGTCGCCTCCGGGGTCTCCTCGGGGGCGGAATCGTTCGGCGTCTCGTCAGCCATCAGGACTTGATCTCCATCGGGGTGGGGCTCTGCGCGGCGTGCGGATGCTGCTCGCCGGCGTAGACCTTGAGCTTCGTGATCTGCTTGCGGGCCAGGCGGTTGCGGGGCAGCATGCCCTTCACCGCGATCCGGATGACCTCTTCGGGGCGACGCTCGAGCATCTCCTCGAGGGTGCGGGACTTCAGGCCGCCCGGATAGCCCGAGTGGCGGTAATACCGCTTCTCGGCACGCTTGTTCCCCGTCACGCTGATCTTCTCGGCGTTGATGACGACGACGAAGTCGCCGGTGTCGACGTGGGGCGTGTACTCGACCTTGCGCTTGCCACGCAAGGCGTCGGCGATCTGGGTCGCGAGCCGGCCGAGCGTTTGCCCGTTGGCGTCGACGAGCACCCAGTTGCGCTCACGGTCAGTTGGATTTGCGACGTAGGTCTTCACGGCGAGAGGGCCGCGCTGTCGGCGCGCGGCGGCGGTGGAGTGTAGCGACGGAGAGGCGCCCCACGCGTCGGTGGACGCGGGCGGGACAGGCCTTCCTGCGCACAGGGTATCCTGCCAGCGCAATCCATGACTGCCGAGTCCCCCCTGGCACTGCCTAGGGGGGAGCGGGGGACCCATCGGAGCTCCGGCTCCTGGGGCGAATCCGGCGACGTCGCCGGTAGCGCGGACCTTGACCGCGCGAGCCCGTCAGCTCACCCCGTAGGCCGCCGACCAAGGAGCAAGTTTGCCGCATCACCCGTCGGACCTGCGATGCCTGGGCTCTGCCGTTGCCTGCCTGTGCGTCGTGCTCATCGCAGGACTGCTGTCCCTCGTCGCTTCCGCCGGGGCTCAGAGCGGCGGCGGGGCGACCGCCGATCCGGACGGGAAGCAGAAGCCGGATCCGGCGGCGTCCGGCACCGCGAAGGCCTCCGAGGGCAAGCCGGTCGTCGTGAGCGCTCCGCCGAAGCCGCTGCTCATCACCTGCCGCTCGAGCTGCGCCGGGCTGGACGTCGTCCGGCCCGGGGGCGTCGTGCGCGTGACCGGTGACGCGATGGCGGGGGCGAAGACCGTCGTCTTCCGGGGCGCCGAGGCCCAGGGGGACGAGGCAAGCGGCGCGGCCGTGGCCGTCGCACCGGACGCCGTGGACGTGGTCGTGCCCGGGAACGCGGTCAGCGGTCCGGTCCAGGTGCTGGACGGGGCGGGGCACGCGTCGCGCGTCACGGGCAGGACGATCGGCGTCGCGGGGCCGAACCGCGTGGCGCTGGCCGGCACCGGCCCCGACGCGCGCGTCGACGTGAAGCAGGTCTTCTTCCGCGGTCCGCACCAGGCGACGCTGAGCGTCTACGTCCCCGAGGGCGGGGCACGCCACGTCTCGGTCGACCTCCTGCGCGAGTCCGATGGCGCTGTCGTGGGCCACTGGGAGCGGGACGGCGCCGGAGGGACCGTGCAGTCCGTGTCGTGGAGCGGCATCGTCGACGGGTCCGTGCAGGCCGACGGCCGCTACCGCTTCCGCGTGCGCGAGACCGCCCCCGGCACCGCGACCGCCGCGCAGGACGAGACGCCGCCGGCGCCCGTCTTCACCTTCCTCGGGCACATCTTCCCCATCCGCGGGCGGCACGACTTCGGTGGCGACGTCGCGCGCTTCGGCACCGGCCGCGCCGGCCACGTGCACCAGGGACAGGACGCGTTCGCGGCGTGCGGCACGCTGCTCGTCGCGGCGCGCGGCGGCACGGTCAAGTTCCAGGGCTTCCAGGGCGCAGCGGGCAACTACGTCGTGATCGACGGGGCCGGGACGGGGACCGACTACGTCTACATGCACCTCAAGGCGCCGGCGACCGTCGTGAAGGGCGCCACGGTCTACACCGGCCAGCCGATCGGCGAGGTCGGGGACACGGGTGACGCCGACGGCTGCCACCTCCACATGGAACTGTGGTCGGCGCCCGGGTGGTACACGGGCGGCGCGCCGTTCGACCCACTGCCGTCGCTGAAGCGGTGGGACAAGCAGTCCTGAAGGTTCGCGGGCGCCCCACGCGAATCGCCCCGCCGCCGGTAGGTCCCGCCGATGAGGCCCGGCGGGGAGCCGGTCATCGCCCGCAGCGCCATGGACGCACCCGGGCGCGTCGCGCCCACCACGCGAAGCGCGCGTCGGAAAGCGGAGGGCGATGACCGGCCCCGCCGGGC
>JAOPZU010000461.1 GCA_025963955.1 Solirubrobacterales bacterium | reverse complement strand
AGGCGGCCCCGCGCCGCTGCTCGTCGAGGTGGACGAAGGGCGCGACGTCAAGCGCCCCGACGTGCGGGTGCGTGCCGGGGTGGGCCCGCACGTCGATGCGGCGCAGCGCCTCGGCGGCGCCGGCGGCGACGGCCTCGGCCAGGGCGCCGGGCGGGCCGGCGAGCGTGTGGACGGCGCGGTGATGGTCCGGATCCCGGTGAACGTCGAGCAGGTGGACCGCCCCGCCGGACGGCTGCGTGTAGGCACGACCGATCGCGTCGATCGTCTGCGCGTCTCGACCCTCCGAGACGTTCGGGATCGCCAGCAACGTCGGCGGCGTCGGGAACGGCGTCGTCGCCGGCGCAGGGGTCATCGCCGGATCTTCGCGCGCCGGCGGGTCAGGCGCCGAG
The DNA here is from genome assembly GCA_025963955.1 of Solirubrobacterales bacterium. Classification (GTDB taxonomy): domain Bacteria; phylum Actinomycetota; class Thermoleophilia; order Solirubrobacterales; family Solirubrobacteraceae; genus Paraconexibacter. The sequence continues at coordinate 2,530 of JAOPZU010000461.1, read as the reverse complement.
CAGGCCGAGCAGCGCGGCCGTGGCGCGCGGGCAGAACTGGCTGCCGGCGTGGCGGCGCAGTTCGGCGACGGCGACGTGGTGGGCGAGCGCCGGGCGATAGGGCCGGTCGCTCGTCATGGCGTGGTAGGCGTCGCAGACGAAGGTGATGCGGCTCGCCAGCGGGATGGCCTCCCCGGCCAGTCCGTCGGGGTAGCCGCCGCCGTCCCAGCGCTCGTGCTCGGCGCGGATGGCGGGCGCGAGGTCCGCGAGCTCCGGGATGCCGGCCGCGATGGCCGCCCCGGCCGGCGCGTGCGTCCGCATGATCGCCCACTGCTCCGCGTTCAGCGCACCCGGGTGGTTCAGCACGGCGTCCGGGATCGTGAGCTTGCCGATGTCGTGCAGGAGCGCGACGACCTCCGCGCGGTGGATCTCGCCCTCGTCGCAGCCGCACGCCCGCGCGACCGCGCGGGCGAGCTCCACGACCGACCGCGAATGGGCGGCGGTGTAGCTGTCGCGGGCCTGCACCGCCGCGAGCAACGCCCGGACACCCGCCGCCTCGGCCGCCAGGCGCTGCCGTTCGACGTCCGCCTGGTCCCGCTCGAGCTCGTCCCCGATGATCCGCGCCAGCACGTGGAGGAACTGCAGGTCACGGTCCGCGAGCGCGGGCTGCGGGTCGTGGTTGGCACAGCAGAGCGTCCCCGTGCGGGTCCCCGCCGCGTTCATGACGGGCACCGAGACGTACGCGCCGATGGACGCCGTGGCGGTGACGGCCATCGCGGCCGCGTGCGGGATCGCGGCGACGTCCGGCATCAGCGCGGGCAGCCGGCCGTCGAGGATGGCCTGGCAGTAGGTGTCCCCGAGCGGCAGCCGGGTGCCGGCGTCGACGCCGAAGGACTCCACGTCGCCGTCCGTGCGGAGGAAAACCTGCTCGGTCTCGGTCATGCGCGTGACGTACGCGAGGCCCATGCCGAGCAGCTCGCGTGCCGCGGTGAGCGCGCCGCCGAGGCTTGGCCGCTGCGCCACCGCTCCCAGTCGACCGAGTTGCGCGTCGTCCAGGACGTTCGTGATGCGGCCACTCACAATTCTGGTCATCGGCGCATTCGGCCGGATCCTTGAAGGCCCGCGGCGGGCTTCTCGTCTATCCTCCCCGTCCCCGTGGCTGGGTAGCTCAGCTGGTTAGAGCGCACGACTCATAATCGTGAGGTCGGGGGTTCGAGTCCCCCCCCAGCTACCTCCGTGAAAGGCCCGCAAATCGGGGCCTTCCGCAGCATGGCCGCGACGCCCCCCATGGCGCGTAAGCCCAAAGGGTCACGACGGGGTCACGAAGCGCACGCCAAGGCGCTTCGACGGACAAGCGTCGCGAACGTGGGGGCCACGCTCCTCGTCGACGACATGCCCGACGACCTGCCGGCGCGCGGCGGACGACAGGCCGACGCCACCCGGCAGATCGCCGACCCCGGCCCTTCTCGCCTTTCGACGACGAGGCGACGCCCCGCCCTGGGTTCTGCTCGGCCAGTGGCCGGGCCCACGTCCCGCCAACACGGGCGCGCGCCGACGCCGGCGCCCGCTGATCCCGGCGTTGATGCCCGACGGTGGTTGCGCGCCTCAGCCTCACTGCTGACGTGGCCCTCGTCGTCGGGCTTTCCCCCCGTTCCACCAAGATCGTTGGGGCGTTGGACGGACCCGGTAGCGTCGAGGCCATGACGATGCTCATGGTCTACGGGATGGAGGCCTGGGTGATCGCCAACGTCGTGGCGCTTCTCGCCGCGAGCTGGGGCCGCTGGGGGCCGTCCTGGGCGCACGCCCGCTGGGCCGGGCACCTCAGCGGCTTGTTCTGGCTTCCGGCAGCGAGCGTGGCGCTCTGCGCGCTGCTGTGGCCGCTAGCGGTGGTCGCCTCGATCTTCCACCTGTACTAGAGCGCGGCGCGCACCGCGCAGTCCTTGGCCTCCAGCAGCTTCCGCAGCGCTTCCGCAGCGCCACCGTGGCCTCGGGGCCGTCGAGCGTGTCGATGACGAACACCGCGACCCCGTGGAACGGCTGACTGATGCGCTGCAGGTGCTAGGCGAAGAACGGCAGCAGCGCTGAACGTGGCGATCGACGGGTCGTCGCGGTTCTTGAAGATCCGCCGGTAGCTCCACGTCAGCCCCACAGGACGCTCTCGTCCACCGCGCGTTCCCGACGTTGCGCGACCCGGAACGGCTGCAGGTCGTCCGTGCTGCCGTCGGCGTGCCGCGTTCATCGCGCGGTGGGCCGCCCCGGACGTGCAGCGCCAGCTCCTCGATCCGCGGACCCGAGAGGCATCTGCTCGCCGCGAAGTTGGGATCGGCGCGCGTCAACGAACCGGGCCCCCGGCGACCGGAGGTAGTAGCTCCGACGCGGCACGCAGGCTACCCGTGCGGACGGCCGGCCGCTCACCCGCTTCATGGCCCTTTCCCGCGCGTCGCCACGGGCGCCGGACCGCTCACGGGTGACCGTGCTCCGCTCGCTCCAGGCTGCGCGACCATCGCGTGGCCTGCGACGCCCAGCTCGTGTCCGACCGCGAGGACTACCG
>JAOPZU010000460.1 GCA_025963955.1 Solirubrobacterales bacterium | reverse complement strand
ATCGGCGTCGTGGGTGCGCGTGAGGTCGACCGTCCCCCGGCGCCGCGGCCCCGGCCTGGCCGGCGCGAAGCCGGCCGCGCGGACGGCGGCGTTCAGGGATCCGTCGAACGGGCGCTTGGCGGAGTTCAGCGCCGGCCAGGCGGAGCCGTCCTCACGACCGGCCCGGTACCGGGCGATCCGCCAGTCCTGGGCGGACCACCGCGCCGAGGACGGGTTCCAGTCGGCCGCACGCGGCGGCTCGCCGTAGCGGGCGACCCATTCCTGGATCGCCGTGATGATGGAGTCGCGGTCCCACACCACCCGGGTGCCCTTGCGAGCCGGGGTGGTCGTGGCTTCCGCGAACGTCGCGGAAGCCATGGAAGGGACTCCCGCTCAGTCGCCGCGGCGCTGGTCGATCGGCTTCGTCGTGAACCACGACGTCGCGGCGGCCGGCCACGTCCGCGTCTGGCCCAGGGGGGCGAGCGGGCGCAGCGTGCTGTCGGCGACGGCGGAGGACATGACCCGCTCAACGGTAGGTGAGGACGGGGCGTGCCGCAACCCCCACGGGCGGACTCGTCGGCGGGACGGGGCGTGGGTTCGAGTCCTCCGGCGCTACTCCGCCTCCGCCTCCGGCCGCGCTCGCGAGGGCTGCACCCGCTTCGGCTCCCCCGGCATCTTGGGGTAGTCGGGCGGGTAGGGCATGTCCCCGGCCTCGTCCCGCTCGTACATGTCGAGCAGCGGCTGCAACGAGTGCTGGACCGCGTCGATCGCCGCGTGCCGGTCCCCCACCTCGGCGAAGCGCGCGGGCATCGTCGCGACGGTGAAGTGCTCGGGCTGGACGTGCGGCAGCTCGTCCCACTCCAGCGGCGCGGACACCGGCGCACCGGGCCGCGGGCGGATGGAATAGGCGGAGGCGATCGTCCGGTCGCGGGCGTTCTGGTTGTAGTCCACGAAGACCTGTTCGCCGCGCTCCTCCTTCCACCACTTCGTGGTCACCTCGCCGGGCAGCCGGCGCTCGAGCTCACGCCCGAAGGCGATGACCGCGTGGCGCACGTCGGTGAACGTCCACTTCGGCTCGATGCGGACGTAGATGTGGACGCCGCGCCCGCCGCTCGTCTTCGGGAAGCCCCGGTAGCCGAGCTCCTCGAGCAGCTCACGCGCGGTCGCCGCCACCCGGACCGCGTCGTCGAAGTCGGTCCCGGGCTGCGGGTCCAGGTCGATCCGCATCTCGTCCGGGTGGTCGACGTCGCCGCGCCGCACCGGCCACGGGTGGAAGGTGATCGTCCCCATCTGCGCCGCCCAGCCGACGACGGCGATCTCCGTCGGGCAGATCTCGTCGGCGGTCCGCCCGGAGGGGAACTCGATCGTGCAGGTCTGGAGGTAGTCCGGCGCGCCGCGGGGCACCCGCTTCTGGAAGAAGGCGTCGCCGCCGCCCTTCTCGCGGGTGGACACGACGATCCCCTCGTGCACGCCCTTCGGCCAGCGCTCGAGGGTGACGGGCCGCTCGCGCAGCGCGCGCAGGATGCCGTCCTCGACCGCGAGGTAGTACTCGACGACCTGCAGCTTCGTGATCTCCGGTGTCCGGTCCGTCGCGGGGAAGATCACCCGGCTGCCGCTGGACACCCGCAGCGCCCGGCCGCCGGCGTCAATCTCTGTGGCCTCGCTCTTCGCCATCGGGGGAGCATCGCAGCCGGGCACGAGGGCGAGGCCGCGCGCAGGCGGCGTTGCGCCGGGCGGGCCGGCGGCCGCTCACCCGCTTGTCCCCGACCGGTCCCCGGCGTCCGCGTCCTGACGGCGACCGGCCTCTCGGACCGCTTCCTCGCGGGTCATGCCGTTCACGCTCCCACCGCGGGCCTCCCGGCGCAACATCCGGCCCGCGCGGGCGTCAGACTCCCCGGGGTGAGCTCCTACGACGCCGACGACCTGCTGACCGACGCGACCCTGAACGCCGCGGTCGCCGCCCTGGCCAGCCGCAACGCCCACCACCTGCAGGACATGACGCCGGCCGAGCAGGCCGAGGCGGCCGGTCACTGGCGCGCGCTCGCCATGGACGTACTGGTCGCCGTCCGCTCCACCGTGACCGACCGCGACAGCCCGGCGGCCGCCGCGGGACCGGAGGGCGGCCCCGGCCGCGCGGTCATCGTGCTGGAGGACGCGGGCGAGGAGGAGATCAACGTCCACGTCGCCTTCTACCCCGAGCTCCAGGACATGGGCGGCGACCAGGTCGCCGGCACGCCGGCCCAGATCACGGCGGTCTCGATGCTCGACACGCTCGGCGAGGAAGCCGGCGGGCCGGGCGAGTAGCCGCCGGCCCGGGCCGACACGCGTCCACCGCGGCGCGCCCGTGTCATCCCGGGGCGACAGCCGGCCGAAGAACCACCATGATGGAGCCCATGGAGCAGCACCGGCACGAACGCGTCGTCATCGAGACCGCGCGCCACCGCATCGAGGGGACGCTGACGCTCGCGCGCGACGGCTACCGGTCCCGCGTCTCGGACGTGCTCAACGCGACGGAGCGCGACTTCGTCTCGCTGACGGACGTGAGCGTCGGCCTGCTCGACGACCCGCACTCCACGGCGCTGCACCCGTTCCTCATCGTCTCGCGGCTGCAGATCGTGCTCGCCGTTCCGCTGGACGCGGGGGCCGGGCCGTCCTCGCCGCCCCCGCTGACCTCCGTCTGAGCGCGGCCGGGCCCCGCCGGAGGCCGCGCCCGGGTCACCGCGCCGCAACCTGCGCGCGCACCCGCCCGCGCTAGCGTGGGGGACGTGCCCGACGACACCACCGTGACCACGACGATCACCCTCGAGGGCGCCGTGAACGCCCGGGACCTGGCCGGCCTCCCGCTGGCCGACGGCGCCCGCGTCGCGCCCCGGGTGCTGCTGCGGTCGGACAACCTGCAGGACCTCACGCCGCAGGACATCCGGGTCCTGGTGGAGGACCACGCCCTGCGGACCGTCATCGACCTGCGCACGGAGTTCGAGATCGCCTCCGAGGGGCCGGGCCCCCTCGCCGAGGACCCGCGGGTCCGCATCCAGCACCACTCGCTCTACCCGGCCACGGGTGGCGGCACCGACCTGGATCTCGCCACGATCAAGCCGTGGGGCGACAACCGCGGCGCCGAGCTGCCGGGCGAGACCCCGACCGTCCGCGCCTACCTCGGCTACCTCGAGCGCCGGCCCGACTCGATCGTCGCCGCGCTGCGCGCGATCGCGGAGACCGACGGGGCCACGCTGATCCACTGCGCCGCCGGGAAGGACCGGACGGGGACCGTCGTCGCCCTCGCGCTCGCCGCGGCCGGCGCCCCGCGCGAGGCGATCGCCGCCGACTACGAGGCGACCACCCACAACATCGACGCCATCGTCCGGCGGCTGGCGGCGACGAAGACCTACGCCGCCGAGATGGACGTGGACGACGTCGCAAGGCACAGCCCCCCGCCCGGGACGATGGAGCGCGTGCTCGAGCTGCTGGACCGGGACCACGGCGGCGCGGAGGCGTGGCTGCTGTCCGCCGGGCTCACCGCGGAGGAACTGGCGCGTCTGCGCGCCCGTCTGGCCGGGAGCTGAACGTGGCGGGCCCGCGCCCGCACCTGCCAGGATGGGCGTCATGAGCGACGCCCCCATCTGCTTCGTCACCGGCGGGACCGGCTTCCTCGGCCGCTACGTCATCGCCGAGCTGCTGCAGCGCGGCGCCACGATCCACGCGCTGGTGCGGCCGCAGTCCGCGAGTCGGCTGACGAAGATCGCGGACGCCCTCGGCGTCGATCGCGAGCGGCTCGTCGCCGTCCCGGGCGACATCTCGCGGAAGGACCTGACGCTCGAGCGGTACACGGGCATCCCGGACCACCTGTTCCACCTGGCCGCCATCTACGACATGGACGCCGATCCCGAGGAGATGGCCGAGGCCAACGTCCAGGGCACCCGGCGCGTTCTGGCCTTCGCCGCGAGCCACGGGGTCGGGACCTTCCACATGGTCTCCTCCGTCGCGGCGGCCGGGGACCTCGCCGGCGTCTTCCCGGAGGCGGACCCGCGACACGGGCAGGGCTTTCCGCACGCCTACCATCGCTCGAAGTTCGACTCCGAGGTCCTCGTCCGGGACACCGCGGCGATGCCGTTCAAGATCTACCGGCCGGGCGCGGTCGTCGGCACCGTGGCCACGGGCGCGACGGACAAGCTCGACGGCGTCTACGCGCTGTTCCCGTTCGCGGCCGCGCTGCGCGGGCTGCCGTCCTACTCGGTCGTCCCGGTGCCCGAGCTCGGCCGCCTGCCGACGGTGCCCGTGGACCGGTGCGCCGCCGCGATCGCCGAGATCGGGCTGAACGCGGACGCGAGCGCCGGCGACACCTTCGGCCTCTACGCCACCGAGGACGAGCGCGTGCACGACGTGCTCGCGGCGCTGTCCGAGCACGTCGGCGGCCCGCGCGTGGTCGCCGCCCTGCCGGAGGCCAGCGGCTCGGTCGGCTTCTGGGTCGGGCAGGCCCTCGGCCGGCTGCCGGTCATCGGCGGCGTCCGCGACAAGGCGCTCAACGCGATCGGCGTCCCCGCCGGGCTCGTGGACGCCGCGCCGTTCCGCTGCCGCTTCGAGACCTCAAGGACCCGCGCCGCCCTGGCGGGCACGGGCATCGAGATCCCGCCGTTCCGGGACTACGTCGGCGCGCTGTGGGACGGGTGGCTGGAGATGAAGCGCGCCGAGAAGGCGTGAGCGCGGGCGCCGGCGACACGGCGCCCCGGACCGCCTACCAGTGCGTGCCCCTCGTGAGGTGCGCGAACGCCGTCTGCGTCGCGGTCGTCTCCTCGGCGGCCGCGGGGGCCGGCGTGGCCGCGGCGTCCGCGTCCGGCGCGCTCGCGCCCTTGGCGGCGAGCGAGTCGGGGAACATCTTGTAGCCGCGGTTGCGGATCTCGTCCATGATCGCGGGGCTGAAGGAGTCGGCCAGGCCGGCGAGCGACCCGAACGGCGGGCCGAGGCGGCGCGAGCGGTGCACGATGGCCTGCGCGACGAGGTGCCCGGCGTCCTCCGGGGTCAGCGCCGGGAAGCGGTCGTAGAGCTTTGTCGGCGCGATCATCGGCGTGCGCACGAGCGGCATGTGGATCGTCGTGAAGCGCACGCCCTCGTCGTGGACCTCGGCCTGCAGCGAGTCGCAGAGCGTGTCGAGCGCCGCCTTGGAGGCGATGTACGCGCCGAAGCGCGGCACCTTCGTCTGCACGCCGTAGGAGGAGATGTTGATGATCTGGCCGCTCTGCTGCTCGCGCATGCCGGGCAGGAAGCGCAGGATCAGCCGGACGGCCGCGAAGTAGTTCAGCTGCATCGTGCGCTCGTAGTCGTGGAAGCGGTCATAGGACAGCGCGACGGAGCGGCGGATCGACCGGCCCGCGTTGTTGATGAGCACGTCGACGCGGTGGTGCGTCTCGAGGATCTCCTGGGCCACCCGGTCGATCTGGTCGAAGTCGGAGAGATCGCACGGGCGGGGGTCGGCCGTCCCGCCCGCCGCGCGGATGCGCTGCGCGACGAGGTCGAGGTTCTCCTTGCCGCGCGCGATGAGCACGACGGTCCCGCCGGCGGCGCCGATCTGCATCGCGGTCTCCTCGCCGATGCCGGAGGAGGCGCCCGTGATGACGATGACCTTGCCCCGGACCGCGGACTCCAGCGAGCCGGCACCCCGCAGGAGGTCCAGCGGGCGCAGCACGGCAGGGCGGCTGGCGATGTTGCCGAAGGCGCCGACGGGCTTCGCGGCCATCTCGACGAGCTGTTCCAGACCAGGGATGCGAGGCATGGCGCGAGACTAGATGATCGATCCGCGGGCGCGCACGCCACCGCGGCCGGCCTCAGGCCGCGAGCACGGCCACCGGCTCGGGCACGACGGGCCACGCCCGCTCGATGCGCTCGTCCCGGCCGAGGCCGCGGAAGTGGTCCTCCAGCGACGCGGCCTGCTCGGCCGCCCACGCGACCTGCTGGTGGTGGAGCATCCGCAGGTCGGTCGCGGCGAGCTCCGGCAGGCGCTGGGCCAGCCGGTAGGCGACGCGGGCCGCCGCCAGGGCGTCGGCGTCCGCCGCGTGCGCGTCCGTCAGCGGCACGCGGTAGGTCTCGCAGACGGCGCCGAGCGTCCGCTTGCCCTTGCGGTAGCGGTCGTAGTGCTTGTCGAGCACGTGCGGATCCACGACGAGCATCCCGGCCGCGCCGCCGACGCGGTCGACCAGGGGACACACGCCGTGCCGCCGCGCCTCGCGGTCGAGCGTCGTCAGGTCGAAGCGCGCGTTGAAGGCGATGACGGGGACGCCGGCCCGCAGCTGCCCGGCCAGCAGGGCGGTGATCGCCTCGACCGCGTCCGGGGGACAACCGCCGTGCGTCCGCGCGTGCTCGGTGCTGATGCCGTGGACGGCGCTGGCGCCCGCCGGGATCTCCACGCCGGGGTTCACGAGCCAGGCGTGGCTCTCCGTCGGCCGGCCGCCACCCACCAGGCTGATCGCGGCCGTGACGATGCGATCGGACTCCGGGTCGACCCCGGTGGTCTCGATGTCGAACGCGGCCAGGCGGCGTGCGTGCCAGCTCATGCTCCGAAGGTAAAGACGACGGCGGACGTTCCCGTCCGTCCGCGAACGCACGCGCCCGTCGCAGGCCCCACGCGTGCGCCCGGCGGGGTCCGGGCATACCGGCCCCATGCGATTCGCGCTCATCGGCCTGGCGGTCGCCGTCCTGCTGTTCGCCGTCAGCGGCGGGCACCTGCTGTTCCTGCCGCTGTTCTTCGTGCTGCCCCTCGGCGGCCTGTTCGGACACCGGCAGCGCCGGCGCCGCTGGTAGGCCGCGCGTCACCGGCCAACCCGGGGCGCCGCCGGGCGTTGTACCGGCATGAAGAACATCCGTCCTGTCCTGGCCTGCGTGGTCTGTGCTGCCCTGATCCCGTCGGCCGCGCTGGCGGCCAAGCCGCCCAAGCCGCCCAAGCCGCCGGCCGGTTCCGGCGCGCTGTCCCTCGCCGTCTCACGCTCCGCCATCGCCGTTCCGGAGGCCGTCACGATCTCCGGCGTCCTGAGCGGCGCGTCGGCCGTCGGCGGTGTCAGCGTGACCCTGGAGCAGGACGACACCCGCCCGTACGGCGACACCTACAAGGCGGTCGCCGGCGCGAAGGCCGTGACGAACGCCGCCGGGGCCTACGGCTTCACGCAGCGCCCCCAGAAGAACACGCAGTACCGCGTGGTCGCCAAGGCGTCCCCCACGGTGACGAGCGCGGGCCGGCTGGTCGGTGTGCGGCCCTTCGTCGGGCTCAAGGCGTCGACCCGGACCCCGGTTGCCCGCCGCACCGTGCGCTTCTCCGGCCTGGTCCAGCCCGCGCGCACCGGCGCGACGGTCCTGCTGCAGCGCCGCACGGCGACCGGCGGCTTCGCCACCGTCAGGAGCGGTGTCCTGCGGGCGTCGACGACGGGCTCGGTCTTCACGATCGCGGCGCGCGTCACCCGCTCCGGGGCTTACCGCGTGAAGCTCCCGGGCACGCTGGAGCTCTTGAACGGCTTCAGCCGCACGCTGAAGATCACCACGCGCTAGCGCAGGAGCACTCATGAGTCCCCAGCCGCCCTACCCCGACGAACAACCGACCACCCGCCTGCCCACGGCGGCGCCCGTGCAGGCCCGCGTGCCGCTCGACGCACCGGTCGCCGGAGCGCCGGTGGCCGGCGCCCCCCTGGTCGACGCCGTGTCGTTCGAGCGCCTGGCCGACGCGGTGGGCCGGCTGCGGACCGCCGTCACGCTCGTGGGCCTGCTGTCCGTGATCGCCCTGGCGCTCGCGGGCTACGCGCTGCACGAAGCGCAGAAGGACGACGGAGGCCGTGGCGTCAGCTCCTCCCGCGTCGCGCGGATCGACGCGCGGATCGACCGGCTCAAGGCGCAGGTGCAGGCCGCCCGCGCGGGCAACTCCGGCTCGACGGCGAGCGGCGCGGACCTGAGCGCGCTGCAGAGCCAGGTGGCCGGCGCGGCGAAAGCCAGCGACGTGCAGGCCCTGAAGACCGCCGTCGCCAAGCTCCAGGCCGCCCCGGCCGGTGGCGGGGGCACGGATCAGACCGCGGCCGTGACCGCCCTGAGCGATCGCGTGGACAAGCTGTCCGCGCAGGTCCAGACGCTCCAGCAGAGCGGGCAGACCACCACGCCGTAGCCGCAGGCGGACGGCGGTGGCGGCGCTACCGCGTCGCCACCGCCCGCGTCCGCGTCCGCTTCACCGTCACCTTCCCGCGCTTGCAGCCCGAGGCGGTGAACGTCCGCGTGCTGGTGGTGATGAGGCCACTCGCGGTGCGCGTGCGGATGACGACGCTGAAGCGCGAGCGGCCCTTCGGCAGCGTGACGGTGACCGCCGTGAGGCGGCGGCCCCGCCGCGTGATCGTCCGCTTGCCCGCGACGGTCACGGTGAGGCTGACGATGCGCCGGCCCTTGCCGGCCGAGAGCGCGAACCTGAGCGACCGCGGCGGCGTGCACGCGGTCCCGCTCCCCGCGGCGGCCCGGTCCTTCGGGACGAGCGCGGAGCCGGGCGCGAGCGCCCGAAGGACGGCGAGGCCCTGCGGGGAACCGAGGCCGGAGCTGTCGTCGTAGCCGGGCACCGACTTCAGCGACGCGGTGTTGCCCGCGGTGCGCAGGAGCGTCTCGGTCCCGGCCTCGGCGTTCGTCGCGTTCTTGTAGTTCGTGCGGATGACCGCGACGGGCTTGGCGGGGGCGCTCACGTCCCGGAAGGCGCCGGCGGTGCGCGCCGCGTACAGCGCGGGGTTGGCGAACCCGTGTGGCCGGCCGGCGGCCTGGTCGGCCAGCGCCATCATCCCCGCGAACAGCGGCGAGGACAGCGAGGTCCCGCCGATCCGATACTCGCTGTAGTGCGTGTCGTCCCCCGGAAGCGTGTTGCCGCCGAGGTTCCGGTACGCCGAGTGGTCCTGCACCAGGCCCATCAGGAAGCCCGAGTTCGGGTCGCCGAGCATCGCGACATCGGGCGTGACGCGGCCGGGCTGCTTGCCGCCGCTGACCGCCTCCGCCTTGCCCTTCCAGAAGTTCGCGAACTCGTCCGGAACCGCGCCCCGCTGGTAGTCGGGCTGCGCGTAGGCCTGGCTCGTGCCGCCGCCACCGCCGGAGTTGAAGACGGGCGGCGGGAAGGCGCCGCCCGTGAGCGTCGAGGTGAACGTCCCCCAGTAGGTCTCGAACTGGTACTCGTCCTTGGCCCCGACCGCCAGGGTCGTCCCGCCGACGGACGTCACCCACGGCGAGTTGCCGCCCGCGTCGACCGCGCGCAGCTTCAGGTCGCCGGTGCCCGCCGTCTCGTCGCCGGCGTCCCCGGAGGAGAAGTAGACGCCCATGCCCTGCGCGGCGGCCTGCTTCCAGATCGCGTCGCTCGCGGGGTCCTCGTCGTCCGTCGTCCCCCCGTAGGAGTTCGTCACGATCTGCGCCAGCCGACCGGCGACGACGCTGTTCTGCGCGACGTTGAGGTCCATGTTCAGCGCGGTGTTCGCGCCCTGGTAGACGAGCTTCGCCTTCGGCGCGATGGCGTGCACGGCCTCCAGGTCGAGTGTCTCCTCGCCCGCCCAGCCCTGTGGGTCGAGGATCCCGAAGCCGATGGGCGGCAGGTCGCCGATCGGGAGCGACGGGCCCTGCGGCGCGTTCTGCTGCAGGAAGCTGTCGTGGACCTCGACCTGCGGCGCGGGCAGGCCGTGCTTCGCCGACCAGGTGCCGACGTCGGAGACGATCCGCGGCGAGGAGAACGCGTCGATGATCGCGACGGACTGGCCGGTGCCGTCCAGCCCGGCGGCGATGGCGTCCTTCACGCCGTAGGCGCCCTGCAGCTGCTGCGGGGTGTAGCCGCAGACGGCGTCCGGCAGCGGTCCGGTTAAGCCGGCGGGCGTCGGGGCCGTGGACGCGCTCTGGCCCCACGAGGTCGAGCACGGGCCGGCGTTGACGTACGCCGGCGGCGGGCTCGCGCGGTGCTGCGCGACGTCCCCGGTGTCCAGTCCCTTGACGTCGGCGACGAGGCCGGCGATCGAGGACGGCAGGCGGACCGCGCTCACCGGCGCGTGGACGCGCACGCCCCGGAGGGTGAAGTCGCGGAGCGTCGTGTGGAAGAGGCGCTGGGCCTGGGCGGCCGTCCCGCTGACCATCACGTACGCGTGGTTGCGCGGAACCGCGGACACCTGGAGCCCGGCGGCGCGGGCGACGTCCGATACGGCGTCGACGGACTGCTGCGTGGGGGCGAAGCGCTGCTCGAACTCCGCCGGACTGAGGAAGTCGCCGTAGGACGGGCTGCCCGGGGTCGAGACCGCGGTGATCAGCCGCTCCAGGCCGGCCTCATCGCGCTGGCGCAGGGCGATCATGGCCCGGACGGGCGTGATGTCCGCGGTCGTCCCGAGCGCCTGCAGCTGCTGCACGTAGGCCGGAACGGTGCCCAGGATGCGCTTGAGCGTCGGGGGCGGGTCGGCGGCGCCGGCGGTCGGCGCCGCCAGGGTCAGCGCGACGGTGGCGCTCAGGGCGGCAGTGGCCAGGGCGGCGGGAGTCCTCGACGTCATGCGCCAAGGCTAGAGAAGATCGGGGGGTCGGCGGGCCGCACCGCGTGGCCGGGCGCGCCGAGGCTCGGCCGGCTTCAGGCGAAGACCCCGTCCAGCCACGCCTGCAGCTGTGCCTCGCGGGTGGTGGCGTCCACGCTCGGCGTGAACAGGTGGGCGCTCATGCCGACGACCCCGCCGAAGTGGTTGCGACCGAAGAAGCGGTAGAGGCCGTCGTCCGTCCGCACCCCGAGGAACGCGTCCGAGGCGTGATCCAGGACGCCGTCGAGCGGGCCACTCTCGCCGAGCCGGGCGTGGACCGGGTCCCCGGCCGTCGCGTCGGCCCCGAGGCCCAGGGCGGCGCGGAGGGTGTCCATGGCGTCGGCCTCCCCGGCGGCCGCCGGGCCCTCGATGCCGGACGACGGCTGCCCCACGTAGGTCACCGGCCGGCCCCGGAAGTGCTCCAGGTACTCGCCCAGGGTGTGCAGGTAGAAGTCCGTGTGGGGGCCGATGGCGTCGTACTGGTCGGCCCACTCCTCGGCGAGGATGCCGCTGTGGACGTAGCGCAGGTGCGCGGTGCCTCCGTCGCGGGCCTCGACCGTGAAGTCGAGCGCGTTGAAGGTGCCGTCGGGCGACTCCATTCGCACGACGAGGCGGTGGGGTGGCTCGAAGGTCTGGACGGGGCCGCCCGCGCCGGTCAGCGGCGGGCCGACCGGGAACTGCCAGGCGGCGGTCTCGCTCGTGATGGCCGTCCAGACGTCGTCGGGGGCGGCGGGCAGGTCGACCTCTCGGGTGACCTCGAAGGGACGGCTCATGCGGGGGGCTCCTCGGTGGTGGTGGTGATCTTGGGATGCAGGGCGAGCACGAAGCGGTGCGGACGACCGCCGGGGGCCTGCTCGTCGTGGTACTTCGCGACGAGCCCGTTCACGGCGGCGGACAGCTCGAGGGCGAACGCGGCGCGGTCCCGGGCGGACGCGAAGCGGATCTCGCTGTCGATGCCGAGGGTGGCCAGGACCTTGCCCTCCGTCCCGGCCCCCGTGATGAGCTCGCCGACCTCGCGGACGAGTCGTCCGGCCACCGCGAGCAGCCAGCGCGCCGAGCGCTGGTCGACCCCGCGGGTGGGATCGGGGGCGACGGCCGGCAGCGCGGACGGCGAGATGACGTAGGACGCAGCAGTCGCCTGCAGGACGCGCTCGGTGCAGTTGCCCTTGCGGCGCTCCTCCACGAGCTCGACGAGTCCGTGCCGCTCCAGCGCGCGCAGGTGGTAGTTGACCTTCTGCCGGGTCAGGCCGACCCGACCGGCCAGCGTCGTCGCCGAGCCGGGCTCGCCGAGCGCTGCGAGCAGCCGGGCGCGGATCGGGTCGAGCGACGCCTCGGCGACGGCGGGGTCCTCGATGACGGCGACGTCGTGCACGGGTCGACCCTCTCACCGACAAGTTTTCTTGTCAAGAAGGACGCGTGTTGTCGGCGCGGTCGGTGGCCCCGCAGCGGGGTGTCTGCCAACGCGCCGTCCCGGTGACGGCGTGCCCGCGGGCCAGAACGACGAAAGCCCCGCGGACGCGAGGCTTTCGTGCAGCGGAGAGAGGGGGATTCGAACCCCCGGTACGGGTTAACGCACACACGATTTCCAGTCGTGCCCATTCAACCGCTCTGGCACCTCTCCGGGCCCCGCGCGAGGCGGGCTACGCAGGGTACCGGCCCGGGCGCGGGGCTGTCGGCCCGCGTGCGCGGCTGAGCCGCACCGTCGCGGCCGCGCTCACCGGGACCGGTGCGCGACCACCTCGGCCCGGTCGAGCGCCGCGGCGGTGCGCTCGCGGCCGAGGGCGATCATGTCGGCGGCCCGGTGGAAGTCGAGGGTGCGCGCCGCGTCGCGCGGCACGCTCACCAGCACGTCGGGCGGGAACCCGGCCAGGCGGTAGCGGGTGATCATCCCCTGCATCGCCTCCAGCGACTGCTGCATCACGTCGACCTTCGACAGGCCGGCGGGCAGCGCCTCGAAGACCGCCTCGGCCGCGGGCGCCGGCAGCGGGGGACGGTCGCCGGGCTCACCCTCCCCCACCACGCCGCCGAGCGACGCGATGCGGGCCAGGTCGAAGTCCCCGTCGCGGATGCGCGCCGCGCCGCGGCGGAAGCGCTCGCGCCACTCCTCGACCGGCCGCGGGTCGGCGCTCTCGGCCGTCGCCGCGCGACCGACGGGCTCGTGCGGGTTGCCCGACAGGGACACGGCGATCGTCAGGTCCGCGTCGACGGCCGCAGTCGGCGCGATCGGGATCGGGTCCATCAGGCCACCGTCCACGAGCAGGCGCCCGTTCAGCATCACCGGCGTGAAGATGCCCGGCAGGGCGATCGACGCGCGGATCGCCACGTCGAGCGGACCGTGCTGGAACCACACCTCGCGGCGACCGACGAGGTCCGTCGCGACCGCGGTGAAAGGCACGGGCAGCTCCTCGATCCGGACCCCGTCCAGCAGGTCGCTCACGCGGGCGAAGACCTTCTCGGCGCGGATCGCGCCCGGGCCGGAGAACGACAGGTCCAGCAGCCGCAGGACGTCGACCTGCCCGAGGCTCAGCGCCCACTCGGTGAAGGCGTCGGCGCGGCCCGCCGCGTACAGCCCGCCGACCAGCGCGCCCATCGACGACCCGGCGATGCTCGCGATCTCGAACCCGCGCTCCCGCAGGACCTGCAGCGCGCCGAGATGCGCGTAGCCGCGGGCCCCGCCGCTCCCCAGCGCGAGCGCGACCCGCAGGGGCTTCGCCGCTTCAGACGTGCCAGGCACCGTCGTGGAGCACGGGGACGGTCTCGCCACCGGTGGTGACGCCGTCGACGTCGACGCCGGGCCCGCCGATCATGAAGTCCACGTGGATGATCGAGCGGTTCAGGCGGCCCTGGTCCTCGTCGCCGGCGGTGAAGCTGTAGGCCTCGCCGAGCGCCACGTGGCTCGCGGCGTTCTCGTCCAGCAGCGTGTCGAAGAAGACCGTGTCGAGCGCGCCGATGCGACCGTCGCTGTCGACGAGCGCGACCTCCCCCAGCCGGGCGGAGCCGCTGTCGCGTTCGGCGTACCCGCGCACGACGTCCGCGTTCTCGTCGGCGTCGATGCGTACCGCCCGCCCGCCGCGGAACTCGACCTCCAGCCCGCGGACGATCGACCCGCCCACGACGAGGGGCTTCGTCGAGCGCACGACGCCCTCCACCCGCTCGGGGTCGGGCGCGGTGAAGACCTCCTCCGACGGGAGGTTCGGCATGTGCACGATCCCCTCCGCCGTCTCGAACGTCGCCGCCATCCAGTGCGAGCTCGGCAGCAGGCCGATGCGCAGGTTCGTCCCCTCGCCGCGGAAGTGGAGGGCGTCGAAGCGGCGCTCCGTCAGGCGCGCGGCGGCGCCGATCAGCGTGGCCTGCCGTTCCTTCCAGGCGGCGATGGGGTCCGCCTCGTCCAGCCGGATGATGTGGAGGATCTGCTCGCCGAGCTTCCGCCACGCCGCGTCCGGATCCAGGTCCGGGTGCACGAGCTGCGCCCACGCCCGCGTCGGGCACGGCACCGCGGTCCAGTTCGTCGTACGGTCGTTGACGACCTGCCCGCCCTCCTTCAGGGCCGGCAGCTGGTCCCGGCTGAGGCGCTTCTGGTCCAGGCCCTCCATCAGGCCGGGATGGGCCGGGCCGGTCAGACCGATCCGCGCGCAGCGCTGGCGGCCGAGCTCGAGGACGCGCTCGCCGTACCAGGAGGGGACGAACGACAGGGTCTCCTCGCGGGCGTGCTCGATCCGCGCCCGCTTGACGTGCAGGTCGAAGTAGGCGACGTCGACGAAGCGCGCGCCGTGCCGGTAGCCGCTCGCCGCCAGGGCCCGGGTGAAGTCCTCCTTGCCGATCTCCGACCCGATCGCGAGCACCTGGTCGCGCTGCAGGTTGACGGCGAAGGCGACCACGAGATCGGCGAAGCGCTCGAGCGTGGCGGGGTCGTCGAAGGGACTCACGACGCGGACCGTACCGGGCCGGACGGGGCCCGAGCATCGAGGAGTCCCCGCCGGCCGCCCCGTGCCCCCCATGCCCGTCCGCGACGGCGTGGCCGCCGGCTCCGTCATCCGGAGCGGGGCACCGGCGAGTGGCCCTTGGAGGCGCGCGCGGCGGCCTCGAGCAGCCCGTCGCGGAAGTCGGGGTGGGCGATGGCGGCCAGGGCCTCGCCGCGCTGGTGCACCGTGAGGCCCTCGAGCTCGGCGGCGCCGTACTCGGTGACGATGACGTCGACCTGGTGGCGGGGCGTGGTGACGACGCTGCCCTCCGGAAGCCACGGGAGGATCCGCGAGGTCCGCTCCCCGCCGACCGTCGCGGTGGACGGGAGGCACAGGAGCGCGCGCTGCTCGGTGCTCATGCCCGGACCCGCGATGAAGTCCTCCGCCCCGCCGATGCCCGAGTACTGCGTGCCGTGGATCGTGTCCGCGACGACCTGCCCGTGGATGTCGACCGCGAGGGCGCCGTTGATCGTGACCATGCCCTGGTTGCGGGCGATGAGCTCCGGCGAGTTGACGAGCTCCACCGGGAGGAAGGCGACCTCCTCGTTCTCGTGGAGCCACGTGTAGAGCGCCTCCGAGCCGGCCGCGAACGTCGCCACGGACACGCCGTCGTAGATCCCCTTGCGGGCGTTGGTGACCTTGCCGGCCTGGTGCAGCTGCATCAGGCCGTCCGTGAACATCTCCGAGTGGACGCCGTAGTCGCCGCCCGCGTCGGCGGCCAGGCGCGCGGCGATGGCGGACGGGATCGACCCGATCCCGGTCTGCAGGGTCGCGCCGTCCGCGACGAAGCGGCGCGCGTGGCCGGCGATGGCCTCGTCCGTCCCGCCGGCCACGGACTCCGGGAGCGCGAGCGGTGCGCCCTCCGAGCGGACGAGGATGTCGATCTCGTCGACGTGCAGCGCGTGGCGGTGCTCCGTTCCCAGGCCGAAGGTGCGCGGGAAGCGCTCGGACACCTCGACCACCAGGACGCGCTCGGGGTCCGCGCCGGCCGCCCGCAGCTCCGCGATCGTCCCTCCGGCGTGGAGGGACAGGCTGCAGAAGCCGTCCGCGTCCGGCGGCGCGGCGGCGCTCGTCATCACCCGCTGGCGGGCGAGCTTCAGCAGCGGCGCGAAGCGCCGGAAGTCCGCCGGGGCGAACGAGATGTTGGCGCCGCTGTCGCGCAGGTAGCGCTCGATCGGGCCGAAGAAGCCGGACAGGTAGTGGACGCCGGGATGCCCGAACAGGTCGGTCCCCACGAGCAGCAGCGCACCCGTGACCCGCAGGTCGACCCAGTCCGTGCGCTCGCCGAGCGCCTTCAGGAAGGCCGGCGGCTGACCGGGGCCGAGCGGGAGGCCGAGCGTGTCGGTGGCGTGGATGCGCTCCGCGGCCTGGTCCGCGCTGAGATGCTCGGTCACGGCCCGTGACGCTACCCGTCGCGCCGCGAACCGTCGACGGCGTAGTGGACGAAGACGCTGCCCGCGTGCGCCTCGGCGGCCAGCAGGCGGAGCGCGACGGGCGCGTGGACCTCGCCGTCCGGCAGTAGCGGGGCGCCCGTCCCCACCACGGTCGGTGCAAGGGTCAGGCTGAGGTCGGTGAGGCTCCCGTCGGCCAGCGCGGCGGCCAGCAGGTGGGGCCCGCCCTCGCAGCCGAGGACGGCGTAGCCGAAGCGGCGACGGGCGTCGGCGGTGACGGCCGCAGGACCGACGTCGTCCAGGACGACGAACGCCACGTCGCTGCCGCGGTGGGCCGGGTGCTCGGACGCGGGCGCCGCCGTGTAGACCGTCAGCGGCAGGTCCGGGTCCGTCGCGAGCACCTGCTCGAGGTCGAGGTCGGCGCGCCGCGAGATGGTGATGAGCCGCGGCCACCCGGTCCGGCCCTCGGCCAGGCGCCGGTCCCGGTCGGCGTCCGGCACGAGCGAGCCGTACTTCTCGGTCTCCAGCGTCCGCGCGCCGACCAGGACGGCGTCGGCGGCCGCCCGCCACGCCTTGAGCAGGGCCCGGTCGGGCGCCGAGCTGAGTCCGCCGCTCTTGCCCTCGAGCGCCGCGCGGGCGTCGACCGAGCTGACCATGACGCCGACCAGCCGCGCGACCGGGCCGGCGGCGAGCATCGCGGCCGTGCGGGCGCGGGCCCAGGCGATGTAATCGGTGTCGGGCGCTTCGTCGGGCATGGTCCTGAGGCTACGCGGCTGGACGGGGGCCGGAGCCGCGGCGGGATCCCCCGCGGCCGCCCGCGCGCCCTCGGGGTAGCCCCACCCCGCTGACGGGCAGGCCGGAATGACGCGGAGCCCGCGATCCGGGATCCTCCAGGGCACGATGGCCACGACACCGGCACCCACTCCCGCCCCGTTCGACCCCGCCGACGCCGCCCCGCTCGACGACGGTCCCTCCCCCGAGGAGATCCGCGACCCCGAGATGGTCGGCCTGGACCGCGCGATCACCGCGCTCATCACGGTCGTCCCGTTCGCGCTGCTGTTCGTCGCCGCGTCGCAGGCGTGGAACCGCAGCCTGCACTGGCGCGAGGTGATCATCCTCGTGGCGCTGTACGTCCCGACGGCGCTCGGCGTGACCGTCGGCTTCCACCGCCTGCTCACCCACCGCGCGTTCAAGACCTCCCCCGCGCTGCGCGGCCTGTTCGCCGTCCTCGGGACGATGGCCGTCGAGGGGCCGGTCATCAACTGGGTCGCCGACCACCGCAAGCACCACATCTACACCGACCGGCCCGGCGACCCGCACTCCCCGCACGTCGACCACGGGCACGGCGTCAAGGGCGCCCTGAAGGGCCTGTTCCACGCCCACGTCGGCTGGCTCTTCATCCACGACCAGCGCGGCGCGCGCGAGCGCTTCACCCGCGACCTGATCGCGGACCCGGTCGTCAGCTTCGTCGACAAGACCTTCATCCTCTGGTCGCTGCTCGGGCTGGCGATCCCGTTCGGCCTCGGCTACCTCCTCGGCGGCGACCTCGACGCGGCGCTGGCCGCCACGCTCTGGGGCGGCGCGGTGCGCATCTTCCTGCTGCACCACGTCACGTACTCGATCAACTCGCTGTGCCACTTCTTCGGGCGGCGGCGCTTCCAGACCGGTGACGAGTCGCGCAACCTCGCGTGGCTCGCGCCGCTCTCGATGGGTGAGGCGTGGCACAACAACCACCACGCCTTTCCGACCTCGGCCTACCACGGCCTCGGGCGCCGGGAGCTCGACGTCTCCGGGCTGACGATCAGCGCGCTGGAGAAGGCCGGCCTGGTGTGGGACGTGCAGCGCCCGAGTGCGGAGCGGATGGCCGCCAAGGCCGTCGCCGGCTGACGCGCCGGGGGCCGTCCCGGCGGGACGCCGGCCCCGCTCTGCGACGATGGGAGCGATGAGCGACCACCCGTGGCGACCCGGGCCCCCGGCGGCGGCCGTCGTGCCGCTGCGGCGCTGGGTCGCC
>JAOPZU010000360.1 GCA_025963955.1 Solirubrobacterales bacterium | reverse complement strand
TCGCCGATGGGCCCGTTGCCGTGGGCGCGGGCGCCGGCGCCGGCACCGTGTTCGGGGCGCCGCCGGCGGACGTCGCCGCGGCGGGCCCGGGAGCGGTGGCCGCCGTGGTGCTGGACGCGTTCTCGCTCCCGCAGCCGCTCGACGAAAAGGCGATGCAGCACAGACCCGCGGTCAGGGTCCGAAGACCGGTGCCGACAACCCCGGGCGTAGGTGTCCCGCCGAACCGCCGGAGCGAGGTGATCGATTCATGAATGCTCAGACGCACAACCTGGTCCACTATGACGCCAGGCGCCGACGACTGTGGATCGCCGGCCAGCGGTGCCACCACGGGGCCACGGGCGCCCTGCTGACGGGCTTCGCGGCGGCCGGGCTGGCGGCCTCCCGCCTGCACCTGGCGGGCACCATCGCCCTCCTCGCCGCCGGCGCCGTGCTGATGGCCGACGACTGGCACGACCGCACGATCTGGTTCGAGCGCGGCTGGCAGGCCCAGCCGTAGACCGGACTGCGTCCGGCTACGGTCGGGAGATGGCCCAGGGGGCCATCGTCCCGCCGCTGCCGTGTCGTCTCGGACGAGCGGTTGCCCGCTGCGCCATCCCGCTACGCCGTGTAGCTCTCTCCCGGCGCCAGGATCTCCACCTGGGCGTAGCCCGCTCCCTCGACGTCGGCCTTGTACGCCGCCGCGTCCGCCTCGATCGGCGGGAAGGTGTCGTAGTGACAGGGGATGATCGTGTCCGCCTTGACGAACTCGGCAGCGACGACGGCGTCGAAGCGGTCCATCGTGTAGTGGCCGCCGATCGGGACGATCGCGATGTCGATCTTGCCGCGCTTGCCCGGCAGCGCGAGGTCGCTGAAGAGCGCCGTGTCACCGAGGTGATAGATCCGCTTGCCGCCGAACTCGATCACGAGTCCGCCCGCCGGCGTGACGGTGCCGCTCGGCGTGGTCGACGTGTGGAAGGCCGGCACGATGCGCGCGGTGCCCCACGGGTACTCCGCGGTGCCGCCGAAGTTCGTGTCGATGACGGAGACGCCCTGCTCGCCGATCTCCCCCGCGATCTCGGTGATGGCCTGCACGGTCGCGCCCGTGCGCTTGGCGATCTCGATCGTGTCGCCGAAGTGGTCCTGATGACCGTGCGTGAGCAGGATCGCGTCGGCCGGGACCTCGTCGGCCTTGGCCGCGCCCTTCGGGTTGCCGGTCAGGAACGGGTCGATGAGGACGTTGACGTCGCCGTCCGTGAGCAGGAAGCAGGACTGACCGAGGAACTTGATCTCCATTGGGCTTACGTCTCCTGAGGTGTGGTTGGGGGGTTCTGCAGCTCGTGGGCGAGCTGGAAGCCGACGGCCGTCCCGATGAGCAGGCCCAGCCGGACCTCCTCCGCGACGAGCGTGCGCACCGCGGCCACGCGTGCGTCCGGGTCCGCGGTCTGCGTCGCCTGAGCGACGGCCGCTTCGTGCGCGCTCGAGAAGTAGCCGCCCTCGAAGAGCGCCTCGTTGAGCACCTTCTGCAGGGCGGGCGCGGCGTGGGTGACGACGTCCTGCGCGTGGTCGAGGCGGCCGGGCTCGCTCAGCGCGGCGACGGCGGCGTCGACCTGCTCGGCGGTGTAGGTCGGGGCGTCGGCCATGACGGCCGACTCTACAAAGCCCGCCGCACCCCGCTGCGCCGCGTGTTCAGCGCGGCTTCAGGCGGGCCAGCAGCAGGCCGGCCAGGGCGCCCACGAGCAGCCCGGTGAAGCCGGCGAGGTAGCTCGTGTAGTAGACGGCCAGCGGCAGCAGCACGAGCACGGCCGCGATGACCGCGGTCCCGAGCAGGTCGGCCTCGTCCTCCTCGCCGCGGCGGCGCGCGAGCACCAGCGGGACGGCCCAGGCGGCCAGCAGCCCGAGGGCGGCGCCGTTGCCGCCGAGCACCGCGGACTGGTCGTCGACGAGGTTCGCGACGGCGACCCCGCCGATGCCGCTGAGCGCGAACAGCACGACGACCAGGACCGGGCCGTGGCGGCGCTCGAGCAGCCAGCCGTACAGCGCGATCGCCGTGACGCAGGCCACCTGGGCCCAGCCGTTGGTGTAGAGGAAGGGCGTCGTCGCGTAGCGCCAGAACTCGTTGTCGATCGGGCCGGAGACGGCAACGGACACGCGGTCGACCAGGAACAGCAGCAGGAAGCCGGCGACGCCGAGCGCGGTGAGGACGATCGTCGCGTACGGACGGCGCAGCTCGTCCCCGCGGATGCCGGGGATCTCGCCCGTGCGCAGCGGCCCGAGGGTCGGGCGCGGCAGCTTGCGCGTCTCCTTCACGCGCGCCTCCCCGTCCTCCCGCTCGATCTTCGGCGCGCGCTTGCGCAGGCGCTGACCGCAGTAGGGGCACTCCGTGATGTAGGGGCTCACCTCCGAGCCGCAGCTCTTGCACACGACGAAGAGATCAGGGGTGCCGGCCATCCGGTCATCGATGATAGGCCCCCAGACGTGCGCGCGTGTTGTGTGCCGCGCCGTGCTGACAGCACCGGGCGCACCGCCCCCGCGTCCCTTTCGCACGCCGGACTGCTACCGTTGAAGGTCGCATGTGGCGCCGCCGCATGCCCGAGGTGGCTTTTCGTCTGTCGAAACTCGCCTCCCCCCACAGACGTGGCCCTCCGAAAGCGGCCACAGGAAGCGCAGGTTCGTATGACCCCGACGTTCGCTGATCTCGGCGTGTCCGAGATCGTTTGCTCCACCCTGGCCAAGAAGGGCTTCACCGCCCCGTTCGCCATCCAGAACCTCGTCGTCGCCGACGTCCTCGCCGGCCGCGACGTCCTCGCCAAGTCCCCCACCGGGTCCGGCAAGACCCTCGCCTTCGGCATCCCCGTTGTCGACCGCATCGAGGCGACCGACCGTCGCCCGTCCGCGCTGATCCTCGCGCCGACCCGTGAGCTCGCCTCCCAGATCGTGGAGGACCTGCGTCCGCTGGCCCACGCCCGCGCGCTGTCCATCTGCGCCGTCTACGGCGGCGTCGGCATCCAGAAGCAGGCCCGTGACGCCGCGAAGTCCCACATCGTCGTCGCCACGCCGGGCCGCCTGGAGGACCTCCTCCAGCGCCGGGCGATCACGCTCTCGCACGTGAAGATGCTCGTGCTCGACGAGGCTGATCGCATGCTCGACATGGGCTTCAAGCCCGCCGTCGACCGGATCGTCAACCTCTGCCCGGCGCAGCGCCAGACGCTGTTCTTCTCCGCGACGCTCGACGGCGAGGCCGGCCGTGTCGCCAAGGCGTACACCAAGGACGCCGCGCAGCACGAGCACACGCCCGTC
>JAOPZU010000275.1 GCA_025963955.1 Solirubrobacterales bacterium | reverse complement strand
GCGGGAGCGGGTCGCCGACGCCGGCGCCCGGCCGCGCGTGGACGTCCTGCGGGCTGCGGCGCCTGCCCTGAGTCGCGCCCCCCGGACGCTGCTGCGGCGCGTCACGCGCCAGGTCACCGGTCCGCTGGCGCTGCAGGCCTTCACCGTCCGCGGGCTGCGTCGCGAGGCCTTCGTCGCCGGTGCGCGGGTGGAGCGGATGTTCTCCTTCGCCCCGACGAACGGGTGCGCGCTGGCCGTCACCCTGACGACGCACCAGGACCGCTGCTGCCTCGGCCTGACCTACGACGCGGCGGCGGTCACCGATCCCGCGGCGATGGGCGCCGCGGTGCGGGACGCGTTCGCCGAGCTGCTCGGCGCCGGCTGCTGACGTGGCGCACCACGCGAGCCGGCGCCGCCGTCGCGGGCCCTAGCCCGCGTACATCGCGTCGATCTCCTGCTCGTACTTCTCGGTGATCACGCGCCGCTTCAGCTTCATCGTCGGCGTCACCTCGTCGCCGCCGGGCTGCCAGGCGGTCGGGAGGATCGTGTACGTCTTGATCTGCTCGACGCGCGCGAGGCCCTCGTTGGCGGCCTGCACCGCGGCGTCCACCTGGGCGCGGACGCCCTCGTCCTTGCACAGAACGGCGACGTCGTTCGGCAGGCCGTGCTGCTGCGCGTAGGCCGCGGCCGCCTCCTCGTCCAGCGAGATGAGCGCCGTGACGTAGAGCTTGCCGTCGCCGATCGCCGCGATCTGCGCGATCAGGGAGCAGCTCTCCTTGACCGCCATCTCGATCTTCTGCGGCGACATGTTCTTGCCCGCCGAATTGATGATCAGCTCCTTCTTGCGGTCGACGATCCGGTAGAAGTCGCCCTCCTGCACGGCGACGTCGCCCGACCACAGCCAGCCGTCCTCGTCGATCGCCTCGGCGGTCTTCGCGGGCTCGTTCCGGTAGCCGGACATGAGGTTCTTCCCGCGGACGAGGATCTCGCCGTCCTCGGCGAGCTTCACCTCGACGCCCGGCACCTGATGGCCGACCGTGCCGATCTTGATCCGGTCGGCCGGCGTGATGCACGAGAAGACGCACTCCGACATGCCCCAGATCTGGAGCATGGGGATCCCGAGCGCGTGATACGTCTCGTGCATCGCGTTCGTCGACGGCGCGGCCGCCACGCACGTCCACTCCAGGCAGTCCATCCCGAGCTTGGCCCGGACGGCGGCCAGGGTCGCGCGCTGCGCCTCCGTCAGGCCGTCGTCGGCCGCGTGCGCGTCCGACGTCCCCGCCGCCTGCTCCGCGCGGACGCGAGCCAGGCCGGCCGCGAGCGCGTCGGCGAGCGGGCCTTCCGGGTCCGCGGCCGCCATGCCCTCGACGGCGCCGGCGAGCTTCTCGAAGACGCGCGGGACCCCGAACATGCGGGTCGGGCGGGCGCTCGTGAGCGCCGCCGCCAGCTGCTTCGGGTCGGGGCAGCAGGTGATGGTGTGGCCGAAGACGAGCGACGCGTAGTGACTGATCCAGCGCTCGGCGATGTGCGCCATCGGCAGGAACGACAGCACGCGCCCGCCGGGCGTGACGTGGTCGTGCTCCTCCAAGCCGCGCAGGCCGTGGAGCAGGCTCAGGTGGGTGTGCTGGACGCCCTTCGGCTCGCCCGTCGTGCCCGAGGTGTAGACGAGCGTCACGACGTCCGTCTCCTCCAGCGCCTGCCAGCCCGCGTCGAAGTCGAAGCCGTCGAGCGTGCGCTCGGCGAGCTCGTCGAAGGTCAGGTCGGCGGTGCCGCGGTCGGGGCCGACGACGACGATCGTCTCCAGCGTCGGGGCCAGCTCGCGCGTCTTCAGGGCGACCTCGAGGAACGCCGGCTCGGTCACCAGCACCTTCGCGCCGCTGTTGGCGATGAGCGGGACGTTCGCCTTCGCCGGGTTCGTGGCGTAGATGGAGAACGCCGCGGCGCCGAGGTGGATCGCGGCGGTGTCCGCCAGGTTCACCTCGGGGCGGTTGGTCATCAGCAGGGCGACGGCACCGCCGCGCTCGACCCCGAGGGACGCGAACCCCTCCGCGAGCGCGCGGACGCGGTCGGCGTATTCGGTCCAGGTGACGGAGATCGAGTCGTCCGCCAGACGCAGGGCGACCGCGTCGCCGCGGCCGCGCGCCGTCCGCTGGAAGGCCGCGCAGAGCGTGCTCGCCGCCAGCGCCTCCGTCGCGTCGTAGGTGGTCTCCCCCGCGGGAACCGTGCTCACGAGATGCCCTTCTCCGGCGACCACGTCGCCGGCAGGTGCTTGACGCCGTGCATGAAGCTCGAGGCCAGGAACTCCGGCTCGCCGAACTCGATGTCCGGCATCCGGGTGTACAGCTCGCGCAGACCGTGCTTGAGCATCTGCTTGCCCAGGACGGAGCCGAGGCAGAAATGGGGGCCGCCACCGCCGAAGGTGATGTGGCGGTTCGGCGAGCGCGTGATGTCGAACTCCATCGGATTCTCGAAGATGTCCTCGTCCCGGTTGCCCGAGCAGTAGAAGAGCGCGAGCTTCTCGCCCTTCTTCAGCGTCTTGCCGCCGATCTCGTAGTCCTCCATGACCTGCCGGCGCATGTGGAGGATGACGCTCGACCAGCGCAGGACCTCCTCGACCGCTCCGTCGAGGTACTTCTCGATGTCGGAGAGGAACAGCGCCTTCTGCTCGGGGTTCTCCTGGAAGGCGAGCATCGCGTGGGCCATGGCGTGGCGGGTCGTGTCGTTCGCCGCGCCGGACATCAGCACGAAGAAGCCGCCGATCTCCCAGTCCTCCATCTTCCGACCCTCGAACTCGGCCTGGACGATCCACGTCATCAGGTCCTCGCCCGGGTTCTTCAGGCGGTCCTCGGCGAGCTCCATGGCCACGTCCTGCAGCTTCTCCGCGGCGTTCGCGAAGATCATGATCGGCTCTTCGTGCGCGGTCAGCTCCGGGTCGTTCCAGGAGACGATCTCCTCAGCGCCGTCGAGCGTCTTCTGGATGTGCTCGGGCTCGGTGATGTTGAAGAAGGAGCAGAAGATCCGCCCGGGCAGCTGCTTGGTGAACTCCTCGCAGATGTCGGCGGAGCCGTTCGGCTTGATCCCCTCGATCAGCTCGATGACCTGCTCGCGCGTCCAGTCCTCGAGCGTCTTCATGTGCCGCGGGCTGAACGCGTTGGAGACGACGCCGCGCAGGTAGGTGTGCTCGGGCGCGTCCTGCACGATGAACGACAGCGCCCCGACGCGGACCGGCTCCGGGAGGTCCTCGAGGAAGATGCCCTCTGAGTTGGAGAAGATCTTCGGCTTGCGCGAGATCTCCCGGATGTGCTCGTACTTCGTGATGGCCCAGAAACCGTCCGTGTTCATCTCGGGCTCGACCAGCAGCGAGTCGGGCGGGCTCTGCCAGGAGACGGGGTCGTTCGCGCGGAGCTCGGCGAAGACGCGCTCGCGCTCCGGGAACGGCAGCTCCCAGAAGGCGAAGGAGCCGACGTTCAAAGGGGAATAAGTGGCCATGGCCGCGAGCCTAAGCGGGCGCCCTGGCGGGCCGAATCCCTCTCGCGGGGGAAGGCTCCTGCCCACCCGGGGCAGGCAGGGGCGGGCCGGGTCGCGTTACGGTCCGAGCATGAGCGACGACGAGCCCTTCGACAGCGGCAAGCGCAACCTGATGTGCCCGTGCGGCGAGTACCTGCACGGCGAGACCGAGGACGAGCTGATCGACCTCACGCAGGCGCACCTGAAGGCCGAGCATCCGGGCCACGAGTACACCCGCGACCAGATCCTCTTCATGGCCACCTGAGCTCAGGCGGGCGCCGCGGCCGCCCGCGCCAGGTCCTCGGCGACGTCGACAATCCAGTCCTCCTGGCCGGCGACGGCCTTGCGGCGGCCGAGCTCGACCAGGATGTCGCGCGGGTCGATGCCCAGGCGCTCGCCGTGGCGCTTGGCGTGCAGCAGGAACGTGGAGTAGACGCCGGCGTAGCCGATGGCCATCGACTCGCGGTCGGGGAACGGCTGGAAGGGCATCAGCGGCAGGACCACGTGCTCCGCCGCGTCGCTGAGCGCGAAGGTGTCGAGCGGGCTGTCGAAGCCCATGCGGTCGAGGGTGGCGGCGAGCAGCTCGGTGGCCGCGTTGCCGGCGCCGGCCCCGAGGCCGCGCAGGCAGCCGTCGACGCGGGCCGCGCCGGCCTCGATCGCCGCGACGGTGTTGCCGATCGCCAGGCCGAGGTTGTTGTGGGCGTGGAAGCCGACGTCACCCGTGACCGCGGTGAGCGCCTCCACCCGGTCCCGGACCCCCTGGGGGACCAGGGCGCCCGCCGAGTCGACGATGTAGATCGCGTCCGCGCCGTAGCCGGTCATCTTCGCCGCCTGCTCGGCCAGCGCTCCCGGCTCGAGCATGTGGCTCATCATGAGGAAGCCGATCGCCTCCATCCCGAGGTCCTTCGCGGCGGCGAAGTGCTGCTCGGAGACGTCCGCCTCGGTGCAGTGGGTCGCGATGCGGACGGCGGTGGCCCCGCGTTCGTGGGCGGCCTTCAGGGCCACGCGCGTGCCGATCCCCGGGATCAGCAGGACCGCGATCCGGGCCTGCGTCACCGACGCGGCCGCCCGCTCGATCAGGTCCAGCTCGTCGTGGGCCGACTGCCCGTACTGCAGGCTGGAGCCGCCGAGCCCGTCGCCGTGCGCGACCTCGATCATCTCCACGCCCGCGGCGTCGAGGGCACGGGCGATCGCCTCGACCTGCTCCGCGGTGAACTGGTGGCGCATCGGGTGCGAGCCGTCGCGCAGGGTGGTGTCGCAGACCAGCGGTGCCTGCTTCTGCGTGCTCATGCCGGGACCCCCGCGCTCAGCTCTTCGGCGATACGTCGGCCGATGCGGCAGGCGGCCGCGGTCATGATGTCGAGGTTCCCGGCGTAGGCCGGCAGGAAGTCGCCGGCGCCCTCGACCTCGAGCAGGACGACGGCGACCGGGACCCGTCCCCAGCGCGTGTCCTGCTCGTCGATGAGGACGGACTTGCAGCGGTAGCCCGGGACGTAGGCCGCGACCTCGGCGACCCGCGCGTCGACGGCCACGCGCACGGCGGCCTCGTCGAGCGTGCCCGAGGCGGGCACGGCGTAGAGCGTGTTCCGCATCAGGATCGCGGGCTCGGCGGGGTTCAGGATCATGATCGCCTTGCCCTCTTGCGCACCGCCGACACGTTCGATGGCCCGCGCCGTGGTGAAGGTGAACTCGTCGATGTTCTTCCGCGTGCCGGGGCCGGCGGACAGCGAGGCGATCGTGGAGACCATCTCCGCGTAGCGCAGCGGCGCGACGTCGTTGATGGCGGCGACGATCGGGATCGTCGCCTGGCCGCCGCAGGTGATGAGGTTGACGTTCGGGGCGCTCGCGTGCTCCTCGAGGTTGACGGCCGGCACGACGAGCGGGCCGACCGCGGCGGGTGTCAGGTCGACGGCGATCTTGCCCGCCGCCTCCAGCCGCGGCGCCGCCTCGCGGTGGGCGTAGGCCGACGTCGCGTCGAAGACGATGCGGATGTCCTCGTCGGCGAGGATGTCGTCCAGCCCCCGGTGGGACGTCGGCACGCCGAGCTTCGCGGCGCGGGCCAGGCCCTCCGACGCCGGGTCGATGCCGGCGAACAGCGCGACCTCGACCTCGTCCACGGCCCGGAGCTTCATCAGCAGGTCGGCGCCGATGTTGCCGGTGCCGAGGATCGCGACCTTCACGGGAGCGGGCATCGCCTCACGCCTCCAGGTGGACGACGACGCTGCCGAGCAGCGGGCCGAAGTCGGCCTCGTAGCGCCCCGGCGTCGCGTCGATCGCGGCGGTCAGCGAGCCGCTGAGGATCGGGACGCCGGCGGGCAGCACGTCGCCGCGGCGGCCGAGTTCGTTCGCCAGCCAGGCGACCGCGAGCGCCGGGTCCCCGAGGACCGCGCTGCCCTCGCCGGCCATGAGGACCTCCCCTTCCCGCGCGAGCGTCATCTTCGTGGCCGGGAGCGGCCCGGCGTCCGGCAGCGTCACGTGGTCCCCGAGCACGGCGCCCAAGCACGACGCGTTGTCCGCCACGGTGTCGACGAGCGTGATCTTCCAGTCGCGGACGCGCGAGTCGATGAGCTCGAAGACCGGCATGACGCCGGCGGTGGCCTCGTGGACGTCCTGCGCGGTGACGGGGCGTCCGGGCGTGCCGGCCAGCTCGCGGGAGAGGACGAACCCGATCTCGCCCTCGATCCGCGGGAGGATCGTGTGCTGCTCGCCGAGCGAGATCGTGTCGCCCGACCGCCAGGTGTGCGTGTCGAAGAGGACGCCGAAGTCGGGCTGGTCGACCCCGAGCTGGCGCTGGATGCCCTCGCTTGTCAGGCCGATCTTGCGGCCGGTGACGGCCCGGCCCGCGCCTTCGTGGAGAGCGACGAGCGCCCGCTGCGCCGCGTAGGCCTCGTCCACGTCGAGGTCGGGGTACATGCCGGACGGCGGGGCCAGCGGGCTCCCGGTCTGGAAGGCGTCGAAGAGCGCGGTGGCGAGCGCGTCGATACGCGAAAGGTCGACGGAGGGCGGTGTGGCGGACACCTGCCGAACCCATCACGTGCCCCGTAAGAGCGCAAGCGGCGTCCTGATAGTTTGGACGAGCCGATGCTGCTGACCGTCAAGAACGTCGGGCGGATCCTCGACCTGTACGACCTGGACCACGGTGAGCTGGGGCCGACGGAGGTCGCGGCCCGGCTCGCGATGAGCAAGTCCAAGGCGCACCTGCTGCTGAGCTCGATGGCCGAGATCGGCCTGCTCCGGCGCGGGCCCGGCGGGCGGTACGCCATCGGCTGGCGGGCGCTGACGCTCGAGCGCCTCGTCACCGGCAACACCCCGTTCCGGCCGCTGGCCCACGCGATGGCGGTACGCCTGGCGCGCCACTGCGGGGAGATGATCCACGTCGCCGCCCTTGACGCCGGACGGGTCGTGTACGTCGACCGGGTGCCGGGCGTCCGCGCGGCGAAAGTGCCCGTCTCCGGCGTGGGAGCCACGCTTCCGGCCCACTGCAGCGGGGTCGGGAAGCTGCTGCTCGCGCACCTGCAGCCGGTCGACATCGACGCGGTGCTCGACGAGCACGGGATGCCGCAGCTGACGCCGGCCACCATCTGCGAGCGGGGGGCGCTGTACGCGGAGCTGCACCGCATCCGCCGGGACGGCGTCGCCTTCGACCGGGAGGAGGTGCAGCGCGGGTTGTCCTGCGTGGCGGCGCCGATCGCCGACGCCGAGGGCCGGGTGGTGGCGGCGATGAGCATCTCCGCGCCGACCCCGCGATTCCGCGAGCGGGAGGACGCCTACCGCAGCACGGTCGTGAACGCGGCCGACGGCGTGACCCGGCAGCTGCGCGCACCGGATCTGGCGGACGTGCCGGACATGTCCTAGATAACCGGACCGGCGTTGCGCCGGTCCGCGCCGCGCCGATACGGATAACGATCGTTCCGACCCACCCGTCCCCCTGGCCGTCCGCGGCCGATCCGGAGGAAGCTCCCGCATGCCGATCACCCACCTGGGCCACGCCGAACTGCTCGTCACCGACCTGGCCGCCTCGCGCGCCTTCTTCGTGGACATCATGGGCCTGCAGGTCTCCGAGGAGCGGGACGACGCCGTCTTCCTGCGCGCCTGGCAGGACTGGGACTTCCACACGCTGCAGCTGACGCAGGCCCCGGAGTCGGGCCTCGCGCACCTGGGCTGGCGCACGCCGACGCAGGCCGACGCCGACGAGATCAAGGGCCGGCTGGAGGGCCTCGGCATCGCGGTCGAGTCGCGCGCCGCGGCGGACAACGAGGGCCACGGCGACTCCTACCGCTTCACGACCCCAGGCGGGCTCCCCTTCGAGCTCTACTGGGAGGTCGACGCCTACCAGGCGACGGGCGACCAGGTCTCGCGGATGGCCAGCCATCCCTCGCGCATCCCGCTGAAGGGCGCGGCGCCGCGCCGCTTCGACCACGTCACCTTCATCGCCAACGACGTCGTCGCGGAGCAGGAGTTCCTCACCGAGGTCCTCGGCATCCGCCACAACTACTTCGTCAAGGCCGCGGACGGCGTGCGCTGGGGCTCGTGGCTCTCCTGCAACAACGTCTCGCACGAGACCGCCGTCACGCGCAACGCCCAGCAGACCGGCGGCCTGCTGCACCACATCGCCTACTACGCCGACACGGTCGACGAGGTCACCAAGGCCGCGACGATCCTCGTCGACCACGGCTTCGAGCTCGAGTGGGGTCCGGGCAAGCACGGCACGTCGGGCGCGACCTTCCTCTACTTCCGCGAGCCGTCGGGCAACCGCGTCGAGATCTGGACGGGCGGCATGCTCATCTTCGACCCGGACTGGAAGGCGATCGAGTGGGGTCCGGAGATCGGCCACCTCGGCAACTCGATGTGGGGCACGCCGCTGCCGCCCTCCTTCGCCGAGGGCACCCGGCTGGGCGAGCCCGAGAAGGTGGCCTGAGCCATGGACTACGTCGTCGACGACAAGCAGCGCGGGGTCTTCCGCGTCGACCGCTCGGCGATGACGGACGAGAAGGTCTGGCGCCGGGAGATGGCCAAAGTCTTCGCGCAGTCGTGGCTCTACCTCGGCCACGACTCGGAGATCGCCGGCGAGGGCGACTACGTGCGCCGGAACGTCGGCGGGCGCTCGATCATCTTCGTCCGCTCGCGGGACGGCGAGGTGCGCGCGTTCCACAACGCCTGCCCGCATCGCGGCGCGATCGTCTGCCGGCAGGACTCCGGCACCGCGAAGGCGTTCCAGTGCTTCTACCACGCGTGGACCTTCGACACCCAGGGCGCGCTCGTCGGCATCCCGGGCAAGGACGCCTACGCGGATGGCTGCTTCGACAAGGCCGACCGCTCGCTCACGCCCGTGCCGCGGCTGGAGCAGTACCGCGGCCTGTGGTTCATGAGCTTCAAGGCGGACATCATGTCCATCGAGGACTGGCTCGCGGGCGCGAAGGAGTTCATCGACATCCTCATCGACCAGTCGCCCTCGGGGCAGCTGCGGGTCGTCGACGGCTCGCACAAGTACTCGATGCGGGCGAACTGGAAGCTGCTGGTGGAGAACTCGGTCGACGGCTACCACGGCATGCCGACCCACCAGACCTACTTCGACTACGTGATCGGGGCGGGCGGCCTGGGCGCCGGCGGGAAGAAGCTGCACGGCCGCGGCTACTCGCTCGGCAACGGCCACGCGGTCATCGAGTACTGGTCCCCCTGGGGCCGCCCCGTCGCGCGCTGGGCGCCGCAGATGGGGGAGGCCGCGAAGCCGGAGATCGAGGCGACGAAGGCCGATCTGGTCGAGCGCCTCGGGACCGATCGCGCCGAGCGGATCTCCGAGTGGAACCGCAACATGATCATCTACCCCAACCTCGTGATCAACGACATCATGGCCGCGACGATCCGGACGATCAACCCGATCGCGCCGGACATGATGGAGATCGATGCCTGGGCCGTCGCACCCGTCGAGGAGCAGGGGGACCGCCTGGAGACGCGGCTGCAGAACTTCCTCGAGTTCCTCGGGCCGGGCGGCTTCGCGACCCCGGACGACGTGGAGGCGCTCGAGTCCTGCCAGCTCGGCTTCAACGCCGGCGGCGAGCAGTACAACGACATCTCGCGCGGCATGCTGCGCGAGGCCCAGATGGACGACGAGCTGCAGATGCGGACCTGGTGGCGGCAGTGGGCGGCGCAGATGTCGGGCGTGGAGATCGACGACTGGAACGACGCTCCCCCGGCCGACGCGGTCGAGCACGCCGCGCCGGGCTGGAAGCGGGACGCCTCGCCTAGCGGCTCGGGTCCCGGGGACGAGCTCGCCCAGGGGCTCGCTCGTCCGGTCGCCGGTTGATGAAGGTCGCGCTCGTCACGGGCGGCGGCGCTCCCGGGGGCATCGGGGCGGCCATCGTCACGACCCTGCAGGACGACGGCTGGACCGTGCTCGTCGCGGACCTCGGCGGGGACGCGGACGTCGTGGGCGACCTGTCGACGTCCGCCGGAGCCGCCGCGGCGGTCGACACGGTGCTCGAGCGCCACGGCCGCCTGGACCTGCTCGTCAACAACGCCGGCGGCGGCGTCCTGCGCGCCTTCGTCGACCACGACGAGGAGTCGATCACGAAGACGATCGCCGGCAACCTCCTGACGGCGATCCACTGCACGCAGGCGGCGATCCCGCACCTACCGTCCCCGGGCGGGCGGATCGTCAACATCGGCGCGGAGTCCGTGCGCAACGGCCTCTCCCTGCACGCGATGTACAACGCGGCCAAGGGCGGCGTCCACGGCCTGACCACCGGCCTGGCGCGGGAGCTCGCGCCGCGCGGCATCACGGTCAACTGCGTCGCCCCGTCGATCATCGCGACGGACGCCGTGAAGGGGATGCTCGCGGACCCGTC
Organism: Solirubrobacterales bacterium; assembly: GCA_025963955.1. Taxonomy (GTDB): domain Bacteria; phylum Actinomycetota; class Thermoleophilia; order Solirubrobacterales; family Solirubrobacteraceae; genus Paraconexibacter. The sequence continues at coordinate 3,088 of JAOPZU010000275.1, read as the reverse complement.
CGGCTACTCCCAGGAGTGGAACGCGATGATCGAGGAGGCCGTCGCGCTCATCCCCACGGGCCGCGCCGGGACCGTCGAGGAGGTCGCCGCGGTGGTCCGCTTCATCGCCTCCCCGGACGCCTCCTTCGTCACCGGGCAGATCATCAGCGTCAACGGCGGGAGCAGCATGTCATGAGCACCACGCACACCCTCACCGAGCGCATGCTCCTCCGCCTGGAGGCCGAGGAGTTCCTCTTCCAGGAGGCCGCGCTGCTCGACGCCTGGCAGATGGATGAGTGGCTCGCGCTGTTCACCGAGGACTGCCGCTACGTCGTGCCGTCCACCGACCGTCCGGGCGGCGACCCGCGCACGACGCTGACGCTCGTCGACGATGACCACACGCGCCTCTACTGGCGGGTCAACCGCCTGAAGTCGCGCCACGCCCACCGCGAGTTCCCGTCCTCGCGCACGCGCCGCCTCATCACGAACGTCCGCGTGCTCGCCCACGACGAGGACGGCCTGACGGTCACCGCGACGGTCGTCGTGCACCGCTTCCGTCACGGCCAGCAGGACCAGTTCGTCGGGCGCTACGAGCACGAGCTCGTGCGGACGCCGGACGGCTTGCGCATCCGCGGCCGCCGGGCCGAGCTCGACCTCGAGCGGCTGAGCCCGAACGGCTCGATCAGCATGGTCTTCTGATGCAGCGCGAGGCGGCGCTCGCCGACCTGCTCACGGGCTGCGCGATCCTCGACGGCGAGGGACTGACCACCGCCTTCGGGCACCTCACCGCTCGCCTGGACGACGGCAGCATCCTGCTCTCCGGCAACGCCGGGCCGGGACGGGTGCGGTCCGCCGCGGACGTCGTGCGCGTCGATGCCGAGGGCGCGGTCCTCGACGGCGATCCGGCGCTGAGGGCCGGGGAGCTGCCCATCCACCTGGGCCTCCTCGCGGCGGTCCCGGCGTGGGGGAGCGTCGCCCGCTTCCACGGCCCGGCGACGCTCGCGTGGGGCGCGCTGAACCGGCCGTTGCCCGCCGTCATCGGGATGGGGCTCTTCGTGGGCGCCACGGTCCCGGTGTACGACACCCACACGACCGTCACCACCCCCGAGCAGGGGCGTGCGCTCGCCGCCGTCGCGGACGGCGCGCCCGCCGTGCTGCTGCGCGGCTTCGGTGCTGCGACCGCCGGACGCACCGTGCGCGAGGCCGTCACCCGCGCGTGGTTCCTCGAGCGGAACGCCGCCGCGCTGCTCGCCGCGTCCGCCGCCGGGACACCCGACCCCTTCCCGGCTTCCGCGGCCGCCCCCTTCGTCGCCGCCGACGGCCCCGCCGCCGCGCAGATCGACCGCCTTTGGACCTACCTCAGCCAGGAGCACGCACCCGCATGAGCACCACCGAGACCGTCACCACCTCGATCTGGCTGGACCTTCTGGGGTCCGGCGCCGGCGAGCGCTTCTACGACGTCGGCGGGGTGCGCACCCGGGTCATCGAGGCGGGTTCACCCGACCTGCCGGCCCTCGTGCTGATCCACGGCACCGGCGGCCACGCCGAGACCTACTGCCGCAACATGGGCCCGCTCTCGCAGCACTTCCGCGTGCTGGCGCTGGACCTGCCGGGGCACGGCTTCACCGATCGCCCGGACCAGGCCCCGGATGTCGCGGGGTACGCGCAGCACGTCGTGGACCTGCTCGACGCCCTCGGCATCGAGAAGGCCCACGTCTCCGGCGAATCGCTCGGCGGGATGGTCGCGGCCTGGGTCGGCATCGCCCATCCGGAGCGGACGCTGAAGGTCGTCATGAACACGGGGACGCTCGCCCGGCCGGACGCCGCGGGGCAGGCGCAGCTGGACGACCTGGAGCAGCGCACGCTCGCGCTGCGCGACAACGGCGTCACGCGGGAGGGCACGCGCCATCGGATGAACTGGCTCGTGGCCGACCCGTCCCGCATGACGGACGAGATGGTCGAGTGCCGGCTGCGGATCTACTCGCAGCCGGGGATGCTCGACAGCGTCGCGGCGATCATGTCGTCCGTCGTCGGCATGCTCCGCGGGGACCACGGCGAGGAGTTCATGGCGCCGGGCGTGCTGCAGCGCCTGCAGCGCCCGACCCTCGTCCTGTGGACTGAGGACAACCCGGGCCAGACCACCGATCTCGCGGAGCGGGTCTCGCAGGACATTCCCGACGTCCGCTTCGAGGTCCTCAGCGACTGCGCCCACTGGCCCCAGTTCGAGCGGCCCGAGGTCTTCAACGCGAAGCACCTCGAGTTCCTGCTCGACTGAGGCCCGGGCCGGTCCTCAGCGCTTCTCCGGCGTCCAGACCGCCGGCAGGCGCTTGACGCCGTGCACGACGTTGGCGTCGAGGAAGTCCGGCTCGCCGACGACCTTCAGGTCCGGCATCCGGCTGTAGACCTCCTTGAAGATCGACCGCAGCGTGAGGCGGGCCAGGGCGGCGCCCATGCAGTAGTGCGGGCCGCCGCCGCCGAAGCCGACGTGGCGGTTCGGGGTGCGCTGGATGTCGAACTTCATCGGGTCCGTGAAGGCCTGCTCGTCGCGGTTGCCCGAGCAGTACCAGAGGGCGACCTTGTCGCCCGCCTTCATCTCCACGCCGCCGAACTCGATGTCCGTGGTCACCTGACGGCGGAAGTGCATGAGCGGGGAGGCCCAGCGGACAGCCTCCTCGGCCAGCAGCTCGCCGGCGGCGGGGTCGTTCAGCGTCTTCTGCCACAGCGCCTTCTGCTCGGGGAAGCGATCGAAGGCCCAGATGGTGTGGGCCATCGTGTGGCGCGTGGTGTCGTTCGCGGCGGCCGAGAGCAGGGAGAAGAAGGAGCCGACCTCCCAGTCCTCGAGCACGCCGTCCTCGGTCTGCGCCTGGCAGACCCAGGTGAGCAGGTCGTCCTGCGGGTTCTTGCGGCGCTCCTCGATGAGCTCGAGCGCGATGTCGTTCAGGCGGAAGGACGCGTCCCCGAAGAGCTCGATCGGCTCCTTGCCGGCGCACATCTCCTCGTCGCTCCAGGACGCCATGTCCTCCGCGCAGTCCATGACCTCGTCGCGCAGCTCGCCCTCCGGGACGCCGAAGAGGTTCGTGAAGAGGCGGCCCGGCAGCTGCTTGCAGAG